>JACQEP010000013.1 GCA_016200485.1 Gammaproteobacteria bacterium | reverse complement strand
GGGTGCACCTGCTTCGGCCTGCTTGAGAATGGCCATGATTTGGCTGTCTGTATATCTTGATTTTTTCATGCAGAATCTCCTTCGCTAAGTCTACGAGAAAATTCTACTTCTGAGCACCGCTATTTTTCGGGGGGATTACCACTTGGCCAACAGTGCAAGGCACTTTCCATGTGGCTATTCTTAAGAAAAACCCAATATGGCTGGTACCAAAATCTATCCAGGAAGAGATGGCCAGGGAAGGCGAGATCGTCAAAAGCAAAGTTCCCCCCGGGCCAGACAACCCCTTGGGTGAGTATTGGATTGGTCTGGATGCGGCGGGTTATGGCATTCACGGTACTATCGCTCCCGCTAGTGTTTACCACTTTCAAAGCCACGGTTGCATACGTCTCCACCACGACGATATCGAACAGCTTTTTCCGCGCGTAAGCGAAGGATTGATTGTCGAGCTCATTTACGTTCCAGTATTAATGGTCGAAGAAAATGGCCATGTTTTCGTTGAGATCAATCCGGATATTTACGGTAAAGCGCTTCCACCTCTCGATGTGGTCCACCAACTCGCGGAGGAAAAGCGAGTAGCCGACAGGATTGATTGGCAGCGGGTCCATGAACTTATCCTAAGACAGGATGGTATAGCCTCGGGCGTTAACCTAGACGAGGCAATAGGTGAGCAAGGAAGTGAAGGTTGCCGCACGTTTATGTTGGAGCCGACGTGCATTAATGCCGAGTGTGGTTCTGTTTAGACGAGATATCTTCTTGTTGTAGCGGTACAAAAGCAACGCCAAGAATATCATTAACATGAACTTCGCCTTGTTCATCTTTTTTGACAAGCATCAGTTCCTGATGGCTATAGGGTAGGCCAACGGGAACAACCAGTCTGCCGCCAGGTTTAAGTTGATCGATGAGTGCTTGAGGAATATGTGTAGCCGCCGCCGTGACAATAATGCCATCATAGGGTGCATGCTCAGGCCAACCGTTATAGCCATTGCCGGTACAGGCTTCAATATTGTCATAGCCCAGCTTTCTGAAATGCTTTATAGCGGCATCACTCAGTTCAGCAATCAGCTCCACCGTATATACTTTCTTACATAGTAATGACAGTACCGCACTCTGATAGCCAGAGCCCGTGCCAATCTCGAGCACGATGTGATCTTTCTCAAGCCGAAGCAGGTCAGTCATTAACGCTACAATATAAGGTTGAGAGATGGTTTGGCCATGACCAATAGGCAGCGGCCCATTGTTAAAGGCCTCTTGTTTTAGGTCATCCGGCACAAATTCATCCCGTGGCACTGTCGCCATCGCCTTCATAACTCTGGGGTCGAGTACACTTTTACCGATGAGTGAGTGCGTATACCTCACTTCATTTTCGATGTCAGCAATCATGTAGCGGATTCCTTTTTTCATATCAGGTACCTTCCCTCCAAGAAGAGAGATACCGAATCTGCTCGTCAGTCAGATGATCAATTTCGATATTCATCGCCGCCAGTTTTAAATGTGCCACTTCCTGATCGATTTTTTTTGGTACATCATGAACACTGATACTCAGTTTGTGGTCGTGGGTTGCCAGATAGACCGCGCACAATACCTGATTCGCGAAACTCATGTCCATAACCGCGGAAGGATGCCCCTCGGCCGCAGCAAGATTTACCAAGCGTCCTTCTGCCAACAGTCGAAGTCGTCGACCATCGGCCATAATATATTCATCCACTGAATCACGCGGCCGTTGTTTGTTAACTGCTAATTTCTCCAGTGCAGGAATGTTTATCTCAACATTAAAATGTCCCGAGTTGGCCAGTACACAACCGTCTTTCATTACCTCAAAATGGATTTCATCCACCACATGCTTGTCACCGGTGGCGGTGATAATAAAATCAGATTGCATGGCGGCGTCGGTGAGTGGCATTACTCGGAATCCATCCATTGCCGCTTCCAGTGCCCGTAAGGGTTCAATCTCGGTGACCACAACGTTAGCGCCGAGACCTTTGGCGCGCATGGCAATGCCACGACCACACCAGCCATAACCGACCACGGTGAAAATTTTGCCGGCAATCAGGATATTGGTGGCGCGAATCACGCCATCCAGCGTACTCTGACCCGTGCCATAGCGGTTATCAAACAAATGCTTGGTCATGGCATCATTCACAGCAATAATTGGGAATTTGAGAGCGCCTTCCCGGGCCATCGCACGCAGGCGGATGACGCCGGTGGTTGTTTCCTCAGTGCCGCCCAGCATGTTAGCGATAAGATCAGCACGCGATTTGTGTATCTCCGATACCAGGTCAGCCCCATCATCCATAGTAACCACGGGTTGGTGATCCAACGCTGCATTAATGTGCTGGTAATACTCGTCAGTCGATTCACCACGGATGGCGAATACCGGGATTTTATAGTGTTCGACCAAGGCCGCAGCCACGTCATCCTGGGTGCTGAGAGGATTACTGGCACATAAAACAACATCTGCGCCCGCAGCCTTAAGCGTACGGGCCAAATTTGCGGTTTCCGTGGTAATGTGCAGACAACCACTGATGCGAATGCCTTGTAAAGGTCGCTGCTTACCAAACCGCTTAGCAAGATCACGCAGTACAGGCATTTCATGCATGGCCCACTCAATACGTTTTTGGCCTCGGTCTGCCAGGATAGGGTCTTTGATGTTGAAACCAATGCCATTCATTGATGTAAGCCTTAAGAGCGGTCCGCAGCGAAAGTGGCGTTTTTTGGGTGTCGTCAAGAAGTACTGCTGTAAGTATAGTCTCTGTCTGATCGCGCAGTGCAAACGCCAGCTTCAGAGGAGAAAGAAGAGATCTGGTGTTCCTGGCAACCTAGAATCAAACCTCGGTGCGGTCTACGAGATCCCTTGGCGAATCTAAGCCACTGCAATACCATGTTTTCTCGGTAATTACGGAATGTGTTGTCCAGCTAAGGCCATTATAAATATAAGATATTGCTAATGTGCACCTAGACGCTAGTTAGCACCGATGCAGGACAGCTAGCGCAGCAGAAATCAGGCAAATCATTTTATATAAGCAACGAATTAGGGGCGTCCATAATTCAACCCAAGATGAAATTGCGTCAATTGTGTAAGGTAATTCGAAATATTGTGTAATCATCGGTTGACTTCACTTCAATTCTGCCGCCATGCGCATCGACTATCGATTTGACGATGGCAAGGCCCAGCCCGGTGCCTTCGCCGCTGCGTTGCCGTGACGGATCGACGCGATAAAATCTGTCGAACAGCCTCGGAATATGTTCGGCCGCAATGACTGTGCCGGGATTTTCGACACTAATATCGATCTCATCGTTATGTCCGGCTTCGAGTTTTACCCATACCGTTTGGCCGGAGGGTGTATGACGAATTGCGTTGGAAAGGAGGTTGCTCAGCGCCCGCCTTAACATCAAACGGTCGCCCGATACTATAGCAGAGCCTTCCAGCGACAGTTTTATATGGCGTTCTTCCGCCCAGACTTCATAATAGTCGAAGAGATCCTGTACTTCCCTGCGTAAATCCACATCAGTAGTGTTGGGCTTGCACAGGCCGTTATCCGCCTTCGCCAGAAACAGCATGTCGCCGATCATCTGCGCCATGCGCTCATACTCTTCGATGTTTGAATAAAGAATTTCCCGGTATTCCTCAATGCTGCGTGCCTGGGAAAGAACCACCTGTGTCTGCGTCATCAAGCTGGTCACGGGGGTGCGCAGTTCGTGGGCGATATCGGCGGAAAAGTTTGAGAGCCGTTGAAAGGCTTCTTCCACACGCTCAAGCATCTCGTTAAAGGAGACCGCAAGATCGGCGAGTTCCGCAGGCACGGTTTCGGAGGAGAGGCGGGTTTTCAATTCGTTGGCGCTGATCTGCCGGATCTGATTAACGATGTGCCGCAAGGGCGCATGTCCCTGCCGCACCGCGATCCATCCCATGAGGCTTGTGATGACGATACCGCACACAATCATCAGCCACAAAGTGTGACGAAAACTGTCCAGGAAATGGAGGTGGTAATCGATCGGCACGGCCACCGCTAGTGTGAATGGTCCGCCTGCCACGACGGTATCTTCACCCAAGCGCTGAATCAGTACTCGGTAGGTGTTGTGACCATCATTCCACTGCTGCACGGCTTCGACACCATTAATGTTGTTGGCCACTGTAGCAACGAATGTAGACAGATCAGGTTCAGCGCTGGCAAAGATCGCGTGTTGGTTTTGTCCTGCAATATACAATGAAGCGCCGTGATGCCCGACGAGGATGTCATCGAACCTTCGCGCTAGACGTGCAAGTTCGTCTTCGGATCGAACGCTGGACATTGCGCGATGTACGGCCTGGACAATGACTTTAAGTTCACTGACATCTTCTGACTTGAAATGCATTTCGATCGAACGGCCGATAATCCAACCGAATCCGGTGAAGACGATGGCCGCAGCGATGCCATAAAACAGGGTTAACCGCAGGGCAAGGGACAGAGGGCGACGCATCAGCTGTTCAGGTCTCGCTGGAGACATCGAGCATGTAGCCCATGCCGCGCACGGTGTGGATGAGTTTAAGTTCGAATTTATCATCGATTTTCGCGCGCAGACGGCGGATAGCGACATCGATGACATTGGTGTCGCTGTCGAAATTCATGTCCCAGACCTGGGAGGCGATGAGCGAGCGTGGTAGTACCTCGGCGCGGCGGCGTATCAACAATTCCAGTAACGCGAACTCCTTGGCGGTTAATGGAATACGTTGTCCGCCACGCGTCGCTCGGCGCCGAAGCAGGTCGAGTTCGAGATCGGCGATCTTGAGTGTTGTCTCGGCTGCCGACCCGATACCGCGCCGCAGCAGAGTGCGGACTCGTGCCAACAGTTCGGCAAAGGCAAAGGGTTTGACCAGATAATCGTCAGCGCCGAGTTCCAGGCCCTTGACCCGATCGTCCACGTTGTCACGTGCTGTGAGAAACAACACAGGGACATTGTTTCCCGCCTCGCGCAATGATTGCAGAATGCGCCAGCCGTCGATATCCGGCAGCATCACATCGAGAATGATAACGTCGTTGTCCCCGGTCATGGCGAGGTGGTGCCCATCCAGGCCGTTGCGGGCGAGATCTGCCACGAAACCGGCCTCGGTGAGGCCCTGCTTGAGGTAGTCGCCAATCTTGTTTTCGTCTTCAACGATCAGAATCTTCATCGGAAATCCACTTAATTAAGGTGAAACGAGGTTCGGACACAATAGTGCTCGCCGGACATCAGCTTAACCGGGGCCAGTTGCCGTCAAGATGACAAACTCATTACAAAATTGTAATGGCCATGTCATTCCCGGGAAAGGGGGGAGAGGCTATCTTTGGTCTCATCAAGGCTTCATAGTGTGGCAGAAGAGCCCCACGTCGAACATTCGAGTGCTCGCGAGAGGATAGACCGAGATGAAACGTACTTCACCACCGTCCCTTATGTTACCTGATCTGCCGCGCCGCCGATTCATTCAAGGGCTGGCCGCTGGTGGTGTTCTGCTGGGGATGTCGCCTTTGCTGAAACCGGCTTGGGCGCAGGAGCGCGCAACGGCCAATACAAACACCGGAACAGCACCGGTACTCATCGGTACCGAGTTCGATCTGATAGTCGAGGAAACGGCGGTTAATTTTACCGGCACGCCGCGGATGGCCACGGTCGTCAATGGCTCGCTCCCGGCGCCGACCCTGCGTTGGCGCGAAGGAGACACCGTCACCCTGCGTGTCACCAATCGACTGAATGAACCCACCGCCATTCACTGGCACGGCATCATCCTGCCGTATGAGATGGACGGCGTGCCTGGCATCAGTTTTCATGGCATCGCGCCGGGCGAGACGTTCACTTATCGTTTCAAGGTGCAGCAGACGGGGACGTATTGGTATCACGCCCATACGCTCCATGAACAGACGGGGCTTTACGGCGCGATCATTATTGACCCGGCTCACGGTGATTCGATCAAGTCCGATCGCGATTATGTGGTGCAACTCTCCGATTGGACTGATGAAGATCCGCTGGCGATGTTCAAGAAGCTAAAGAAGCGCGGAGACTATTACAACTTCCATCAACCGACGGCTTCTGATTTCTTTCATGACGTGTCGGCCATGGGACTGACTGCTGCTCTCAACAAGCGTCAGATGTGGAATCAGATGCGCATGAATCCCACCGATCTGACGGATATCTCGGGTTACACCTACACCTATCTCATGAACGGCACCACGCCCGCAGGCAACTGGAGCGGGTTATTCAAACCTGGCGAACGGATACGTTTACGTTTCATCAACGCCGGTACGGCGACTTTCTTTGACGTGCGTATTCCAGGACTGGCGTTGACCGTGATACTGGCCGATGGCCAAAACGTCGAGCCGGTGACGGTGGATGAGTTCCGCATCGGTCCGGGAGAAACTTATGATGTGCTGGTGTCAGCCAAAGATGAAGCCTACACCATTTTCGCACAGGGGATGGATCGCAGCGGTTACGCCCGCGGCACACTCGCACCGCGCCTCGGCATGACGGCAGACGTTCCCGTCATGGACAAACCCGAATGGCTGACCATGACCGACATGATGGGCGCCGTGCACGATGCACAAGTGCCGCGGGAGCCAGGGATGGCGGGAGCGGCCGACATGGGTGTAATGGATCATAGCGCTCATGGCAGCATGGCAATGAATAATTCGACTGTGCGTGTACGTCACGCCAGCACCGAATTCGGCCCCAGTGTCGACATGCGTGTTGATACACCGCGCACCAATCTCGATGATCCCGGTGTTGGTCTGCGCAACAATGGCCGCCGTGTATTGACCTATGCCGATCTGCATACGATGGGTGGTCCGCTGGACCAGCGTGAACCCGGCCGCGAGATTGAACTCCATCTCACCGGCAACATGGAACGCTACGCCTGGTCCATCGATGGTCTTGAGTTCGGCAAATCAAAGCCCATTCATTTTCGTCATGGCGAGCGCCTGCGCGTGATTCTGCACAACGACACGATGATGACGCATCCCATGCATCTCCATGGCATGTGGAGCGAGCTGGAAAATACACAGGGAAAATTTCTCGTCCGCAAGCACACCTTTAATGTGCAACCGGCGCAGCGCATCAGTTTTCTTGTCACTGCCGATGCGCCCGGCCACTGGGCCTGGCATTGCCATTTGCTGTATCACATGGCGGCGGGGATGTTACGGCAAGTGGTGGTGGCATGAGAATGAAGGAAATAACAATGAACAACAAAGGTCCGTGGCTCGCCGCTGCGATGATGATCGTCAATCTTTCACCCGCATGGGCGCAGGGCGATGTGCACGACGCACAAGTGTCGCGAGAGCCAGGGATGGCGGGAGCGACTGATGCGCACAGCGAACACACGTCACCATCCACCACGGCTACGGAACAGATGAACCATGATGACATATCCGGTATGGAAGAGATGGATATGGAAGACATGGACATGACTCACGAGGTGGGTACGGCCCAGAATAGGGGTGCAATGTCCGGGATGAACCACGATGGACACGGCGCGATGCCGGATGAAGCGCCATTGTCTGGTCTGCGCGATCCCCATGCTTACGCGGACGGTTACGACTTCAACCAATTCCCGATGCGGCACGAAGAGATGGCGCTCAAGTTCGGTTTACTGCTTGTCGACCGACTGGAGGCCGTGCGTACCGACAACAACACATCCGCCACCTATGATCTGACGGCGTGGTACGGCGGTAATTTCGACCGCGCTGTGCTCAAAGCCGAGGGTGATGTCGACAACGGTAAATTGCAAGATGGGCGCACGGAAGTGTTGTGGGGGCACGCGGTTACCCCGTTTTGGGATACGCAACTCGGTTTGCGCTATGACAATGGTGTGGCCCCCGATCGCGGCTGGCTGGCGTTCGGCATCCAGGGACTGGCACCCTACTGGTTCGAGGTAAACGCCACTGCGTATGTCGGTGACAAAGGCCGTACCGCATTACGGTTAGACGGTGAATATGATCTGCTGCTGACGCAAAAACTGATCCTGCAACCACGCCTTGAGGCTGATTTCTACGGTAAGCGCGATGCTGAACGTACGCTAGGTTCCGGTTTGTCCGATTTAACAGCCGGCATCCGGTTGCGCTACGAAATCCGGCGTGAATTTGTGCCTTATATCGGCGTTGAATGGGCAAGCAAACATGGTGGCACCGCCGATTACGCGCGTGTTGCGGGACAGGAAACGGCGGAGGCAAGGGCCGTCGCTGGGGTTCGATTCTGGTTTTGATATTTCAAAGGTGTATTAACAATCGTTTTTAGTACGCAATGCAGTCTCACATTCTAATGTTTAACCAAGGAGTATCAATATGAGAGCTTATATCCGTCTTTTGACTAATGGAACACTGTTGGCCACAACGCTGTATGCCCTGCCAAGCCTTGCGCACGATCCGAAGGAACACGAAGCACCATCGGCCAAGCCCGACTGTGCTTCGATGAAAAACATGGATTCATCGAAGATGGATATGCATGATCCGGTCATGATGGCGTTACGCAAAAAATGCATGAACGATATGGCCCATGCCGAACAAGGCGCACATGACAAGCCTGGGGCGAAGGCCGGAGAAACTAAAAATTCTCAGCATCAAGATACCCATAATGAGAATCACAAATGAGTACGACTCAAGAGCAGCGCGGCGCCGATGCCGCCACCAATAAATGCGTCAAGGTGGCACTGGTATTAGCCGTGCTTGCCTTGGGTGGTGTGATTGGCTTTGTCTACGCAGGCTGGTATCCGGTTGGCGCCGATGTGCCTCATACCAAGCCGGTATATTGGGTATTGGAAACGCTGCGCGAACGCTCTATCGCCAGTGCCGCGCGTGATATCGGTGTTCCGCCTCTGGATAATCCCGACATGTTGCTCCAGGGTGGTCAGGACTATAATGATATGTGCACGGGGTGTCATCTTAAACCCGGCAAGACTCGTAGCGACATGAGTATTGGTCTTTATCCGTCACCTCCCAATCTGGCGAAGCCGAGCGCAACGCACGAACATGGTGACAGCACGGAGGCGGCGCGCCGGCAGTTCTGGATCATCAAGCACGGCATCAAGGCCTCGGGTATGCCCGCCTGGGGGCACGGCCACGATGATCAGCGTATTTGGGCGATGGTTGCTTTCCTGCAAAAACTGCCTAGTCTTACACCGGAGCAATATCAGATTCTTACGGCGCGAGATGAGGCGGGTGCGGAGGACGAAAAATCATCGCATGGGCATTAAGGGAGCCTCTAAAAATTGTGTTGGGCAGGGCAACATATCCGTGGCTCCCGGAAATCAGGTCAAGGGGCATGATGTTAGTAATGCGAATGCGGAACAACAGGATCATCATGATGATGGTCACACTCATAGTCACTAACCCAAGGAGAAGTGCCATGAAAAGATTAGCGCAACTGACGGCAATCATGTTTTTGTTCGGCCAGCCCTATGTACACGCAGATAATCGCCATCATCCACAGCCGGGACAAGCGGCGGCGAGTACATCCGCAACCCCATCTTCGCAGGGCATGGGAATGATGGACATGGATCGGATGCAAGAGATGCGCAAGACAATGGAGCGCATACAGCAAAGTAAGGATCCCGCCGAGCGGCAACGTCTGATGCAGGAACACATGAATGAGATGCACAAAATGATGGGTGACATGCACGGCATGATGGGCAAAGGAATGGACGGAGAGATGATGGGAAAACGCATGGACATGATGCAAGGCATGATGGAGCAAATGATGGAACACATGATGGCCGCAGAAGGTGCGAAACAATCGCGAGGTAAGGAAGAAGGCGCTGCCGACGAGCGTGACCATCAGAGGAAGTGAGGTCTGACGGCCTGCTCCCCAAAGGGGGGCGGGCCACTCTGCCATAAAAAAAGGAGAGTGCCATGGCGGTGGTGAGAGATCCTGTCTGCGGTATGGAAGTGGAACCCAAGCAAGCGGCGGCCAGCGCGGAATATCGCAGCACGACTTATTATTTTTGCTCAGCGGGTTGCCATGCGAAGTTTCAGGCGCATCCTGAACAGTATGTAACAGTGGCTGTTACCACGCCGGTGTCGCCGGTGCAAATGAGCAGTGGCATTCCCGCAGCCAAGTCCGCCAAGGAGCTTGCCAAAGATCCCATCTGCGGCATGATGGTGGAGAAGGCCGCCGCACTCAAGACCGAGCGCGGTGGCCGCAGTTATTATTTTTGCAGTCCCGCCTGTCAGCGTACCTTCGAGTCGCCGGAGCAGGAATTGAAATCCATGCGTACGCGTGTGACCATCGCGCTGACGGGTGTGCTGGCGCTCGCTATTCTGCGCGCGGGCACGTTTCTGTTTCTGGCCGCGGGCGCAACCATCGTCAGCTGGGCGCCGATCCCGCAACTGCCGTGGTTCACTTGGGGCATGTGGTTATTCATCCTGGTGACGCCGGTGCAGTTCATCGGCGGCTGGAGTTTCTACAAGGGCGCGTGGTCCGCGATCAAGACACGCAGCATCAACATGGATTTCCTCATCGCGCTCGGGACATCGGTGGCTTATTTCTACAGCGTCGCGGTGATTTTCTTTCCTGAAGTATTGCCGGTGAAGGTGGAAGAGCGTGATGTCTACTTCGAAGTCTCCGCCGTCATCATCGCCTTTGTGCTGCTCGGAAAGTACATGGAGGAGCTGATCAAAAAACGCTCCTCGGCGGCGGTCCGCAAACTTATGGATTTGAAACCGGCGACCGCACATGTTGTGCGTAATGCTGCGGAGATGGAGGTGCCGGCAGAGAGCGTGATGGTGGACGAGACCGTTATCGTCAAACCCGGCGAGAAGATTCCCACTGATGGTGTGGTGCTGGAGGGTTCATCCAGTGTCGACGAGTCGATGCTCACCGGCGAATCCATGCCGGTGGAGAAGCGCGTGGACTCGGCGGTGATCGGCGGCACACTCAATCGCACCGGGTTGTTTCGTTTCAAGGCTACGCGCGTTGGTAGCGAGACTGCGCTCGCCCAGATCATCAAGCTGGTGGAAGAGGCGCAGGCATCGAGCGCACCGATTCAACGCCTCGCCGATCAGGTGACGCGCTACTTTGTGCCCGCCGTGGTGGCGACGGCATTCGCCGCTTTTTTTGGCTGGTGGGCCGTTGGCAATTTTCCGCAGGGCCTGCTCGCCTTCATCGCCGTGCTCATCATCGCCTGTCCATGTGCACTCGGCATTGCTACACCTGCCGCGCTGATGGTAGGTGTGGGGAAAGGGGCAGAGGCGGGCATTCTTATTCGTGGCGCTGAGGTACTGGAACGCGCACGCAGTCTCACCACGGTAGTGTTCGACAAGACCGGTACACTGACGCGTGGTGAGCCGAATGTGACTGACATCGTAATGCTTGCCGATCTGGCCGAGACTGAAGTGCTGCGGCTGGCGGCGGCGGTCGAAGCAGGTTCCGAACATCCATTGGGCGAGGCCGTCGTGCGCGCGGCCAAGCATCGCAATCTCGACTTGCCGAAGGTGAAAAATTTCGAAGCGATTCCCGGGCATGGCATCAAGGCACAGGTGGAGGAATGGACTGTGCAGCTCGGCAACCGTCGTTTATTCGCGCGTGATGGCATAGACACTGCGGCAACAGAAGAAACCATGATGCGCCTCGAACACGAAGGCAAAACGGCGATGCTGATCGGCGCCAACGGCAGACTCGTTGGCATCGTTGCTGTCGCTGACACGCTCAAGCCCGAGGCCAAGGAAGCAATTGCCATGCTCAAACAGGAAGGCATCGCGCCGATCATGCTCACCGGCGACAATCAACGCACGGCGCAGGCTATCGCGCGCGAACTCGGGATCGAAAATGTTATCGCCGAGGTGCTGCCCGCCGACAAAGCACGCGTCGTTCAAGACTTGCAGAAACAGGGCAAGGTGGTGGCGATGGTAGGCGACGGCGTGAACGATGCCCCTGCGCTCGCCGCCGCCGACATCGGTATCGCCATCGGTTCCGGCTCCGATGTGGCTAAAGAAACCGGCGGTATTATCCTGGTCAAAAATGACGTGCGGGATGTCGTGGCGAGTATTCGGCTTTCACGCATGACGTTGCGCAAGATAAAACAGAATCTGTTCTGGGCCTTCATTTACAACAGCATCGGCATCCCGGTAGCGGCGTTGGGATTTCTCAATCCTGTTATCGCCGCCGCGGCGATGGCGCTGAGTTCGCTGTCGGTGATTGTCAATTCAGCCACGCTCAAACGGGCGAGGTTGACGTCATGAGCCACATCGCCGGTAAGCTGTGCGCGATCGGCATGGTGTTGTTTGCCGTCATTGTGCTGCGTGTGTGGGGCGTTACGCCATTGACGCTACTGCTGGCGGTTATTGCCTTGTCCTGTCCTGCCGTGATGCTTTACGGTTGGTGGTTGTCGCGGCGGGCTTTGTCATCACTAGATGAACCTGCCGTCCACACTCATGGTGTGACCATGAATTATGCCGCACCGGTTTATGATTTTTACTGTCCACTGTTGGGGTTGGGCGCGGAGTTCCGCCGCGAGACTTTGCATCATGCGGCGCTTGTACCGGGCGAGCATGTGCTCGATGTCGGTTGCGGTACCGGCGTGTTGACGCGCCTGGCGGCACAGCAGGTGGGAGCTGGCGGTGCAGTGGTCGGGATAGATCCCTCACCGGCCATGCTGCAAGTTGCGCGTCGTAATGCCATTGCGGAGGCGAGCCGTGCCGTCTTCAAGGTCGCCGCCATTGAAGCGTTGCCGTTTGCGGCTGCGTCGTTCGATCTCGTGCTCTCCAGTTTTATGGTGCATCACCTCCCACCCGCAGTGAAGCGCGCGGGCCTCGCCGATGTCTACCGCGTGCTCAAGCCCGGCGGGCGGTTACTGGTGGTGGACATCGACCGGCCAGTGAATCCGCTCTGGTGGCTGTTGTGCTGGCCACTGCTGTTCATGCCCTTCACCGCACCCAATCTGCGTGGTGAGGTGCCCCGCTATCTGCGCGCGGCTGGGTTCGCGCCGGTGGAGGTGCGGGCGCGCAAAGGCGGATTGTTGAGTTTCTGGGTGGCCGTGAAACCACCGGCCGTGCCGTGATGCATTCACCAATAAAACAGGTTGTGTGCTGCGCAGAGCCTGCCCCGCGAAGCGCTTTGGGCACGCTTGGTGGGCACAAACAACGTGCCCACCCTACATCTACTGGAAACGTTTGAAACGGCGAAATGATCTGGTGTGCCGACATATGAAACCAACCATGCATACCATCAGCAAGACAGTTGTCATCCATGCCTCTCCCGAGGATGTGTACGATCTCATTGCACGGGTGGAGGATTTCGTCCTTTATTCGAGCATGATTAGAGAGATTCGGCGCACCGGCCCTGACAGCTATCACTGGCGCGTACAACTTGCAGGTATTCCCCTGGAATGGAATGCCTTGGTAACGGAACGCGACCGGCCACGACGGTTTGCCTGGCGCGCCATCACGGGTGTGTCCAATGACGGTTCCTATACGCTGACACAGGTGGATGGTGACACACGAGTCTCTCTTGTCATGCAATACGCGCTGCCGAAGCATTTGGTGGAGCGGGTGCTGATGCATATCCTTGATCCTTTGGTACGGGATATGGAAACAGATATTCTGGAAGCGATCAGGCGGAAGTTGGAACAAAAGCAGGTTTCGTTGAGTTTCTGAGTGGCGGCAAAATCACCGGAAGCTGGAAGCAATTTGTGAAATCGAGTATTGCTTTTGAGCAGGATATTTATTGTTAAGGAGGTCTACAAGATGTCTGAATTGATGATTGTGATGATTGTGATGATGGTGGTAATGTTCGTCGCCATTTTCGGTCCTGGTCATCATAAAGGTATGGTGGATGGTCGTGCGGAGACCGCAATTAACACGCCTGAACAGGCGAAAAGGACCATGCCAGACAAAGCGGAGACAAAAAACTTGGAGGTAAAACCATGACACACGAACATCGGCAACCGCCACAACGACAAGGAACGTTGCTCAGTTGGGTCTTCGGTGGCTTTCTCGCCATCGCCGCCTTTTTTCTCCTGAGCGAGCATCGTGCCCATGCGCTGGGTGCGCTGCCTTTTCTGCTGTTGCTCGCCTGTCCACTGATGCATATCTTTATGCATCGCGGTCATGGTGGGGAGCACAAGCATGACTGACACCGCACCCGCTTACGGTCTGTGGTCACTGGTGATCATCAACTCGCTGGTGTTCATCATCTTTGCCTTCAGTTTCTTCAAGCCGCAGACGAAACGCGATTGGCGATCCTTCAGCGCGTTTTCCGCCTTTCTCGTCGCGCTGTTCACCGAGATGTACGGTTTTCCGCTGACCATTTATTTCCTTTCAGGTTGGCTACAGAGCAATTATCCCGAAGTCAACTGGTTGTCACACGACGCCGGTCATCTGCTGGAGATGTTGTTCGGTTGGCGCGCCAATCCGCACTGGGGGCCGTTTCATGTCGCCAGTATGCTGTTTATCGGCGGTGGTTTCTGGTTATTGGCGTCGGCGTGGAAGGTATTGTACGCGGCGCAGCAGACACGCACGCTAGCAACCTCGGGTCCGTACGCCAAGATACGTCATCCGCAATATGTGGCATTCATCATGATCATGTTCGGTTTTCTGCTGCAATGGCCGACGATCCTGACGCTGCTCATGTTTCCGGTGCTGGTCTACATGTATGTGCGATTGGGGCGGCGGGAGGAGCAGGAGGTGGCGGCCGAGGTTGGCGAGGCATATGCGCGTTACGCCATGGTAACACCGGCGTTTTTTCCACATATGCGCAAGCTGTGGCCCAATTTGGGTAGCAAGGGATGATGCGATGTTCAGGAGCTATCCATTAGCAAGTCCGCGCAATTTAGCCGGAACCATTTTGGGAGCGGATCTGGTGCCGAGGAGACCGGTATGGGCAGCGCATCAGCACGCGGCGGGGGAAGGGCGATGAGGTTGCTCGCGGTCAATACCGGGAGTTCTTCGGTGCGGCTCACGCTCTACACCCACGACGGTGGATCGCTGCGGCAGCTTGCCGCCGCTAGCTATCCGGGTGAGGCGCAGATCGAAGATACCCTGCGCGAGTTTCTGCGCGCGGGACCAGTGAATGCCGTGGCGCATCGCGTGGTGCATGGTGGCGCTCATCTTGGCGCGCCGTGCGTGATCGACGCGGCTGTGGAGGCGGAGATCGGCCATCTTGCCGCACTCGCGCCGCTGCATCATCCGCGTGCGCTTGCCTGGATCCGCGCCTGCCGTGCGGTACTCGGCACGGATATTGCGCAGGTCGCGGTGTTCGATACGGGCTTTTATGCGGATTTGCCCGAGGTGGCGCGCAGCTATGCGTTGCCGCGCCAGTTGGTGCAACGGTTCGGACTGCGCCGTTATGGTTTTCACGGTATCGCGCACCAGGCACTGTGGCGGCGCTGGCGCGCACTGCGCCCGGATGTAGCCGAGGGAGGACGCGTCATCTCGTTACAGCTTGGTGCTGGTTGTTCGATGACGGCAATCGAGCGCGGTGCACCACGCGATACCTCCATGGGCTTTTCGCCACTTGAAGGTTTGGTCATGGCGACGCGTGCCGGTGACCTTGACCCGGGGTTGCTGCTTTATCTGCTGCGTGAGGCCGGGATGACGGTGGCTGCGCTTGACCAGCTGTTGAGCCGGGACTCGGGACTGCTGGGGATGTCGGAGACCAGCGCTGATATGCGCACGTTGCTCCTCGCCGATACGGCCGAGGCACGCCTTGCCATCGAATTCTATTGCTATCGCGCCCGCAAATATTTGGGCGCCTATCTCGCGGTGCTCGGCGGCGCCGACGTCATCCTGTTTGGCGGCGGGGTGGGCGAGCATGCGGCAGCGGTGCGCGAAAAGATCCTGGCCGGTCTGGAATGGGCCGGTATCCGTCTCGACGTTGCGGCGAACCAGGCGGCGAATGGCGGCGAACATTGCATCAGCGCGGCGGACAGCCGTATGGCGGTATGGGTGATTCCGGTGGACGAGGCCGGGGTTCTGGTTGAAGCGGCGCTCGCTGTCATGGCGGGCGCAGCGGCAAGCCGTATGGGAGGGTGAGATGATGAAGCAGATAGCGATCGGGCATGAAGATGTACCGGCAGACGCGCTCTCCGTCGAGGAGCTGCGCGGAATGGATGCCTATTGGCGTGCGGCGAACTATCTCTCCGTTGGCCAGATTTATTTGCTCGACAACCCGCTGCTCAGGCAGCCGCTGACGCTCGAGCATGTGAAACCGCGATTGTTGGGACACTGGGGCACCACGCCCGGGCTCAATTTCCTCTACGTGCACCTGAATCGCATCATTAATACGTATGATCTCAGTGTGCTCTACGTCGCTGGCCCCGGTCACGGCGGGCCGGCGCTGGTCGCCAACACCTGGCTCGAGGGCAGTTACAGCGAGTTCTACCCGAACGTCGGGCGCGATGCCGCGGGCATGCAACAGCTGTTCCGCCAGTTCTCGTTCCCCGGCGGCGTCGGCAGCCACGTCACCGCCGAAACCCCGGGTTCGATCCACGAAGGCGGCGAGCTCGGCTACGCCCTGTCGCACGCCTACGGCGCTGCCTTCGACAACCCGGAGCTGATCGTCGCGTGTGTTGTGGGCGACGGCGAGGCCGAGACCGGGCCGCTGGCCGCTGCCTGGCATTCAAACAAGTTTCTGAACCCGGCGAGCGACGGCGCGGTGCTGCCGATCCTGCATCTCAACGGCTACAAGATCGCCAACCCCACGGTGCTGGCGCGCATCCCGCGCGCCGAGCTCGAAAGTCTCTTCATCGGCTACGGTTACCGGCCGTACTTCGTCGAGGGAGATGAGCCCGAGATCATGCACCAGCAGATGGCGGCGACGCTCGATGCCGTGATCGGCGAGATCAAATCAATACAACAGAAGGCGCGCGTGAACGGCGTGGGTGCCCGCCCACGCTGGCCGATGATTATTCTCAAGACGCCCAAGGGTTGGACCGGTCCGAAGGAAGTAGACGGCCAGAAGACCGAGGGCAGCTGGCGTTCGCACCAGGTGCCGTTCGGCGAACTGGCAGAGAAGCCCACGCACCTGAAACTCCTCGAACAGTGGTTGCGCAACTACCGGCCCGAGGAGCTGTTCGATGCGTGCGGTGCGCTCAAGCCCGAACTCGCGGCGCTCGCGCCCAAAGGAACGCGCCGCATGGGCGCCAACCCGCACGCCAATGGCGGTCAACTGCTCAGGGACTTGCGACTGCCTGATGTTCGCGACTACGCTGTGGCGGTGCCGCATCCCGGTGCGGCAAGCGCGGAGGCGACGCGCATCCTGGGCGGTTTTCTGCGCGACGTGATGCAGCTCAATACCGACTCACGCAACTTCCGCGTGGTCGGCCCGGACGAGACTGCCTCCAACCGTCTCGGGGCGTTGTTCGAGGTGACCGGGCGCGCATGGGTAGCGGAGCGTCTGCCTGGAGACGATCATCTCGCCCCCGACGGGCGCGTCATGGAAATCCTTTCCGAGCACACCTGCCAGGGCTGGCTCGAGGGCTATCTGCTCACCGGCCGGCACGGGTTGTTCTCGTGCTACGAGGCGTTCATCCACATCGTGGATTCGATGTTCAACCAGCACGCCAAGTGGCTGAAGGTGAGCAAGGAGATCCCGTGGCGGCGGCCGATCGCCTCGCTCAATTATCTGCTTACCTCGCACGTCTGGCGTCAGGACCACAACGGTTTCTCGCATCAGGACCCAGGCTTCATCGACCACGTCGTGAACAAGAAGGCCGACATCATCCGCGTGTACCTGCCGCCCGACGCCAACACGCTGCTCTGTGTCACCGATTGTTGCCTGCGTTCCCGTCATCTGGTGAACGTCATCGTCGCCGGCAAAAACGACCAGCCGCAGTGGCTCGCCATGGACGCCGCCATCAAGCACTGCGCGGCCGGCATCGGCATCTTTGCATGGGCGAGCAGCGACGCCGGCGGTGAACCGGACGTGGTCATGGCCTGTGCCGGCGATGTGCCGACGCTCGAAACATTGGCGGCGGTCGACCTGCTGCGCCGGCAGCTTCCCGATCTCAAGGTGCGCGTGGTGAACATCGTGGACCTGATGACGCTCCAGCCCCGGGAGGAGCACCCGCACGGCCTTGCGGACCGCGACTTCGACGCACTCTTCACCACCAATAAGCCGATCATCTTCGCCTATCACGGCTACCCGTGGCTCATTCACCGGCTCACCTACCGCCGCACCAATCACAAGAACCTGCACGTGCGCGGCTACAAGGAAGAAGGCACGACCACGACGCCGTTCGATATGGCGGTGCGCAACGACCTTGACCGCTTCCATCTCGTGGCCGACGTGATCGACCGCGTGCCGAAACTCGGCGACAAGGCCGCCTACTTGAAGCAGCAGATGCGCGACAAGCGCATCGAGCACCGCCAATACATCGAGCGCCACGGCCAGGACCTGCCGGAGATACTGGGATGGAAGTGGCCCCCTGTACCGGTGATACCCGCGTGAATGCGGCCTGAGGAGATGACCATGCTCGACGAATTCACCCACGAACCGCGTGTCGCCTACTTCTCCATGGAGATTGCGTTGCGCAATGAGATCCCGACATACGCCGGCGGTCTCGGCGTACTCGCCGGCGATACCATGCGCTCGGCCACGGACCTCGAATTGCCGTTGGTGGCGGTCAGCCTGGTGAGCCGCGCCGGTTATTTTCGTCAGGAGATCGACGCCCAGGGCCGGCAGGTGGAGCAGTCGACAGGCTGGGATCCTGGGCGCTGGGCGCATCCGCTCGACGCCAAGATCGCCGTGCCGATCGAAGGCCGCACGGTCTGGATTAGCGCCTGGCTGTACGTGCTCGAAGGCCACATGGGCGGCCGCCAGCCGGTGTTGCTGCTCGACACCGACCTGGACGAGAACCGGGGCGACGACCGCGAAATCACGCACTATCTCTATGGCGGCGACAACGTCTACCGGCTCAAACAGGAAATTGTGCTTGGCATAGGTGGCGTGCGTCTGTTGCAGGCGCTCGGCTTCAGGATATGGCATTACCATATGAACGAGGGACACTCCGCCCTGCTCGGGCTGGAACTGATGCGGCGCCATAGTTACCCTGCCGAGGACCTGCGGCCCGGCGAATCGCTCTACGACATCCCGCGCGTGCGCAATCTGTGCAGTTTTACCACCCACACCCCGGTCGAGGCCGGCCATGATCGCTTCCCCTACGGTCTGGTGCAGCGCGTCCTCGACAACGGCTTCGAGATCGAGATCATCAAACGCCTGGCCGGCGAGGACAGCCTGAACATGACGCGGCTGGCGCTGAACCTGAGCGAATATGTCAACGGTGTCGCCAAGAAACACGCGGAAGTGTCGAACGCGATGTTCCCCGGCTATCGCGTGCACGCGATCACCAACGGTGTGCATCCGTTCACCTGGACGAGCGAACCCTTCCGCCAGCTCTACGACCGTTATCTCCCTAGCTGGTGTCACGAGCCAGAACTGCTGACACGCGCCGACTGCTGCATCCCCGATGCCGCGGTGCGTGAAGCGCATGGGCAGGCGAAGCAGGCACTTATCGCGCAGGTGCAGGCGCGCACTGGCGTTGCTCTTCAGCCTGAGGTTCTGATCATCGGCTTTGCACGGCGCATGACCGCTTACAAGCGGCCGGATCTCTTGTTCTCCGACCTTGAACGCTTGAGGGCGATTGCCCGCAACCGCCCGTTCCAGATCGTGTTCGCCGGCAAGGCGCATCCGCGCGATGCGGGCGGCAAGCAGCTCATCGAAACCCTGCACGGCCATATGCGTGCACTTGCAGACGTCATCCCGATCGCATACCTGCCCGACTACGATCTGGACACCGCGCTCGCCCTGGTGTCAGGCGCGGATCTGTGGCTGAACACACCGCTGCGTCCCCTTGAGGCGTCCGGCACCAGCGGCATGAAGGCCACGTTCAACGGCGTGCCTAACCTCTCGGTGCTTGATGGTTGGTGGGTCGAGGGCTGCATCGAGGGCGTGACCGGTTGGGCGGTTGGCAACACGGCAGGTACGGCCGACGGCGATGCCCGTGCCCTCTACGACAAACTCGAGCAGGTGGTGTTGCCCCTTTACTACAGCCATGACGGCGATCCCGGCGGCTGGATCAAGGTGATGAAGGGCGCGATCAGCAAGAACGCGGCGTATTTCAACAGCCATCGCATGATGCGCCGCTATGCGACCGAGGCGTACATGCGATGAGCAAAGGGCAGCAAAAAGTCCGGGATCCGGTCTGCGGCATGGAAGTGGCGCCGGGGCAACATGCGCTGGTCCACCTGCAGATGGAGTTTGCTTTTTGTTCCGAGCAATGCCGGGCACGTTTCCTCGCGCATCCGCATCTGTACATCGGATATCCGGGCGTGAAGGCGGCAAAGCAGGCGGGGAAGACCGTGCTCAAGCGGCGGCGCCTGCGTCTGGCCCGGCCGTTGTCGGGTGAAGGCGCGGCCATCGTGGAAGAGGTGTTGCGCGGCCTCATGGGGGTTGCGCATGTGTCTATTGCCGGCGAGGTGATCGAGATCACCTACGAATTGTTGCAGGTAAGCGCCGACGAGATCGAGGCCGCCCTCACCGGGACGGGTGTGCGGCTGGGCGAAGGCTGGACGGAACAGTTGAAGCGCGCCTTCATGCACGAAGTCGAGGAATGGGAGATCGAGAGCCTGGAGGCCAGCCCGCCGCGGCGCTCTTTTTGAGAGGCTGTGAGCATTGAAGGTCTGCGTCTGTCACGACGCGTATTGGGTGGAGTCGTCCAGCGTGATTGTTTGGGTTGGCGTAAATTGGAGGAGGTGCTGATCATGATGAATGATGATAGCCGGTTGCCGCACCCGAGTCTTCATTTGACGGAGATCCGGATACTGGCGCAACGCTTCAGCTCGAAAGAGCTCGAAGCGTGCATCGGCGACCAGCTCCAGAAGGGCGGCAACGTGTGCGAACCGTCGGGCCGGACGGAAGAAATCGTCAGCATCCTGGCCAAGGCGGAGTTCGTGAAAGCGCTCATGGAAAAGGGTTTCACGCAGTCCGAGGCCATTCGCGAGCTCGGGCGACGGATCCGGGCAGCACAGCAACAAGGTGAGTCGTGACGCTCGTCCGTGTGGCTTCGTGCCTGGATGCGAAGTGAATGATTGGCTCCAGGCCGAAGCGGAGATTGATCATGTCCTCACGCGTGCGTGAGACGGGTGCCGGTAACATTCTGCCAAGAGGGAAATAAAAATGGGAATGGTGGGAGAACATAGCAAACGGAAGGTAGGCAGGTCTGTTGTCACGGTCGGGGGCGCGCGCGATAGCGGCCGGTTTGACAAGGCGGTAAATGCCGCCCGTGACATCCTCACTCGGGTGCTGGCGGATTACCGAGGCAAGGTGGCGGTTACCCTGTGGAACGGCGAGCGGGTCGTAGGCGATGCGGGCGCGCCCTGCAATGTGGTGTTCAGGCATCCGACGGTATTGCGGCATTTGATCTTGCACCGGGATCTGGTGCGTCTTGCCGAGTCCTACCTGGCCGGCGAAGTGGAGGTGGAAGGCGACATGGAGTCGCTGTTCGATCTGGTCGAATACCTGCACGGCCATCCACTAGTCAGGTCTATGCGCCTGGGTACATTGTGGCCAGTGCTGCGTTTGTCCCATAAAGCGAGTATCGGCGCGCTTCGGCAGGTGCGGGCCAGCCGGAGTGCGCGTCGCAACTCGCGTGCCAGTATCGCCCATCACTACGATGTCGGCAACGACTTCTACCGCCTGTGGCTGGACCCGGAAATGGTCTACTCCTGCGCCTATTTCCGCGATGCGGGGCAGTCGTTGGCGGCGGCACAGCGCGACAAGCTGGATTACATCTGCCGCAAGCTGCGTCTGGCGCCAGGGCAGACGTTGCTCGATATCGGCTGCGGCTGGGGTGCTTTGGTGTGTTGGGCGGCACGTAATTATGGCGTTCGCGCCCATGGCATCACGCTGAGTGAGCAGCAGTACCACTACGCCGTTGAGCGGGTGCGTAACGAGGGGTTGCCGGGACAGGTAACGATCGAACTGCGTGACTACCGTGAACTACCCGAAGGCGTACGCTACGACAAGGTTGTCAGCGTCGGCATGTTCGAACACATCGGCGTGGCCAATTTTCCGGTCTACTTCGGCACCGTCAAGCGGGTGCTCAAACCGGGCGGCCTGTTTCTGAATCACGGCATCACCAACGACACCGGCTGGCAGGATACGCCGATCACACGCTTCATGAACCGTTATGTGTTTCCGGATGGCGAGCTGGCGCGTATCAGCGATGTATCCAACGCCATGGAGCAGGCCGGTTTCGAGATCATCGACGTGGAAGGATTGCGACGCCACTACGCGCTGACCCTGCGTCGCTGGCTGCGGGCACTGGAATTCCACCGCGAGCAGGCGGTGGACAGCGTGGGCGAAACGGCCTACCGCGTATGGCGCCTGTATATGGCGGGGTCCGCCTATTACTTTGATGAGGGTAGTACCAATGTCTATCAGGTACTGGCCGGCCACGCGCGTCAACCCCTGGCAACACCGCTGCGGCGCGATGACATCTATGAACGAGGCAGTGAACGTGGTGAACAAGAAGAAAGCAAATAGAGATAACGCGAGCAGGTTGCTTGCACGTTTTGGCTGTTGTGCCGTGGTCGAGACCAACGGCTTGGTGCAGCGTTTGCTGCACGTGACAACGGATAAGCAGTTGCCGTTCTTGAGATACTTGAGAAAAGAAGCATCAAAGATGAAGACGAGAGCCATTGATATGGGCAAGTTATTGTCAATGCTTAGCGCCTGCAGGATCGGCACATGCTAGACCTGTTCCGTTTGATTCGCATCGGGGTCGCGGTGTGGGGTTATCTGCTGTGGCTGCTGCTGCGGCGCTTGCACCTGTGGCCAGCGACCGTGTCCCCCGGGCGCAAAGCCAGCTTGACCTTGCAGCGTCTGGGCACCACTTTTATCAAACTGGGCCAAAGTCTGAGCCTGCGTCGCGATTTGCTGCCCGACGAGTATGTCAGCGCCTTCCAGGAGCTACAGGACCGGGTGGCGCCGTTTCCCGCCGTGGAGGCGGAGCGCGAGATCGTAGCAGCCTTCGGCAAACCAGTGGATCAGGTGTTCAGTGAGTTCGAGCGTCAACCCATGGCCGCCGCCTCCATCGCCCAGGTGCACCGGGCGCGGTTGCCGGATGGCACGGAAGTGATCGTGAAGGTCCGCCGTCCGGGCATCAAGGCCCAGGTGAGCCGCGACATGCGCCTGCTGCGCCGCGTGTTGCGGGTAGCGATGCTGCTGGCGTGGGGGCTGCGGCGTTTCCGCCCGCTCGACATCATCGACGAGCTTGAGACCAACTTGCTCAAGGAACTCGATTTGCGCCAGGAGGCGCACAATATCAAACGTTTTGTCATTGCGTTTAGCGGGTCGGCGACGGTGTACATTCCGCCTGTCATTGACGGACTGGTCGCCGAGGCGGTGCTGGTGCAAGTCATGAGCAGCGGGCGCCGCGTGGATCATCCGGGCATACACGCCAGTGGGCCGCGGTTGGCGGAGGCCTTCGTCGATGCCTATCTGCATCAATTTTTCGTGCTTGGCCTGTTCCATGCCGATCCGCATCCCGGCAACCTGTTCATTCGTGACGACGGGTGTATCTGTTTCCACGATTTCGGACTGGTCGGCTTTCTGGATCGTCGCACCCGCCGCAATCTTGCGGCGTTTATGCAAGCCTTTGTGCACCAGGATGGCGGTTGGCTGCTGGATGCCTATCTGGACCTGGGTGTACTGGCGGGTGACATGGATCGGCCCGAGTTCGAGCGCGGCCTGGAGGAACTGCTGCTGGATTATGCGGGGTTGCCGCTCAAGGAGTGGTCGTTCGCCGAGGTCTTCCTGCGCATCATGCATCTGGGGCGTGGACAGAACATCCGCCTGCCGCATCACTTGTTATTGCTGATGCGCACTTTTTTCATCATGGAATCGACCGTACGTAGTCTCGATCCCGAATTTAACCTGCAGGAACGGCTGATGCAGAGGGCGGGAGAGACCTTGGGTACGATTGTGCAAGATCATGGATGGAAGGCGTCTCAGGCGCGCCTCAAGTACGAGGCCGCCATGACACTGCAGGCAGTCCCGCGCACATTGAGCCGTCTGGCGCGTACCTTACGCAATGAAGGGCTGGATTTGGGAGTGGGGCGCCGCACTCTGGAAGAGCTGCAGCGGCACGTCGATCGCGGTACCAACCGCCTGGCGCTGGCGCTGGTATCGCTCGGGTTGTACATCGCTTCTTCATTGCTGATGCAGCATGCCGTGGGGCCGCGCGTGGCCGACATACCCGTGTTTGCGATCATCGGTTATGGATTGGCGCTGTGGTTCACGCTGTTGTTGTCCAGCGGCATTATTCGTTCAGGGCGGCTTTAGAAAAAAGGGGGGACGGCGATGCGCAAAAGTTGGTTGTGGACGTTGAGCGGGATGGGGGTGCTGGTAGCAGTGTCGTTTGCACTTTTTTTATGGCTGCGGCCGCCCACACTGTCTGCGGGAATGCTCTACGGCAACGGCCAGATCGAGGCCACCGAGGTAACGGTGAGCAGCGAGGTTACGGCCCGGGTGCTCGAGAGCAATCTGACGGAGGGGCGCACGGTGCAAGCCGGTGAGGTATTGGTGCGCCTGGATGAGACCGACCTCAACACCCGCGCCCAGCAAGCCGAGGCTCAGATGCGGGCGGTGCAGCGTGCCAACGCGCAAATCGGGCAGCAGCTCAGCGCCTGGCGGCATCACCTGCAGACCGCCGAGGCCGATCTGGCGCGTTATCGCACCTTGCGCGACGCCGGCACCGTTTCGGCGCAGGCCATGGACAAGGCACAGAACCAGTACCAGGAGGCGCGCGGTCAGGTGGGGGCGTTGGAGGCGCAGCTTGCCCAGACCGCCGCCAATCTGGAGGCGGCACAGCGCGAGGAGCAGCTATTGCGCGCACAGTTGGCTAAAGCAGTGATCCGTGCACCGAGCGCCGGCACCGTTCTCAGCAAGGGCATCGAGCCCGGCGAGCTGACTGCCCCTGGCCGTGCCATCGCCGTGCTGGCGGATCTGGCGCGTTTGGAACTCAGGGTCTATATCCCGGAAGCGGATCTCGGCAAGATCAAACTCAACGATCCGGCGCGCGTGCGTGTCGATGCCTTTCCCGAGCGCACCTTCGAGGCGCGGGTGGCGCGTGTCGACGCGCGCGCCCAGTTTACGCCCAAGGATGTGCACATGCCGGATGAACGTGCCCGGTTGGTATTCGGTGTGATACTCGCCGTCGACAACCCTCAGAGTTACCTCAAGCCCGGCATGCCGGCTGACGCCTGGATACGCTGGCAGCCGGACGTGTCGTGGCCGGACAAACTGTCGGTGCCGCGTTAACCATGAACGCTTCCGCCGAAGACTGGGTGATCGAGGCCGAGGGACTGGGCCGGCGCTACGGTGAACATACGGCGGTGGCCGGGCTCGATCTCAAGATCCGCCGCGGCGAAGTATTCGGATTGCTCGGCTCGGATGGCTCCGGCAAGACCACGACGCTGCAAATGCTCGCCGCCATCCTTGATCCCACGGCAGGCCACGCGAGAGTACTCGGTCACGACATTGTGCGCGAGGCGGCGCAGGTGAATGCGCGCATCGGTTACATGTCGCAGATTTTCAGCCTCTATGGACGGTTGACTGTCGAGGAAAATCTGGATTTCTTCGCCGCCCTGCACCATGTGCCGGAGGAAACGCGGGCGGCGCGCAAGTCAAATCTGCTCGCCTTTGCGGGGCTTGCGGCGCACCGTGCACGGCTAGCCCGCTACCTTTCGGGGGGTATGCAAAAAAAGCTCGCCTTGTGTTGTGCGCTCATCCATGCACCGTCGCTGCTCATTCTCGACGAACCCACCACAGGGGTCGATCCCCTATCTCGGCGCGAGTTCTGGAACATCCTCTATCAGGCGCTCATGGAGGGCACGACTATCATCGTCTCCACGCCTTACATGGACGAGGCCGAGCGCTGTACGCGGGTGGCGCTGTTGCACGATGGGCGACTGATCGCCAGCGATGTACCCGGACGATTGCGCGCCGGTCTGCCGTGGAAGATGTATGAGCTCGTTGCGCGCCCGCAGCGCCGTGCACTGACGATACTGCAGCAGGCGTTGCCGCAGGCCACGGTCTATGTCTATGGCGAACGCCTGCACGTGTATCTGCCGCCGGGTGCAGGCGCAGAAGAAAACTGGCGCACAGCGCTCGCGGAGTCGGGGGTAGAGGTGGCGGCATCGCGTCCAGTCGCGCCCAGTCTGGAAGATGTGTTCGTGGCGCTGCTGCCCGCCGCGCCGGTGGTGTCATTCCAGCCCGTGGCGGTCGCCATGCCGGAGATGGCCGGGATCGCGGTAGAGGTGGAGGCGCTCAGCATGCGCTTCGGCGCCTTCACTGCCGTGGATGGCGTGAGTTTCAGCGTGCGCCGCGGCGAGATCTTCGGCTTTCTCGGCCCCAATGGCTCGGGCAAGACCACCACCATCAAGATGTTGTGCGGGTTGATTGTACCCAGCGCCGGCCGGGCGCGCGTCGCCGGTTATGACGTGGCACGCGAGGCGGCCGCAGTGAAAACGCGCATCGGCTATATGTCGCAGCGCTTCTCACTCTACGAGGATATGACGGTAGGCGAAAATCTGGAATTTTTTGCCGGGGTGTATCAGGTTCCCCGCGCAGTACTTTCCGCGCGGCGCGCCGAGGCGCTGGCCCTGGCCGGGCTAGCCGGGCAGGAGCAACGCTTGGTGCGCGCGCTTTCCGGCGGTCTCAAGCAGCGTCTTGCGCTTGCTTGTGCTGTATTGCACCAGCCCGAGGTGTTGTTTCTCGATGAACCCACGGCTGGTGTGGATCCGTTGTCGCGTCGCCGCTTCTGGGAGCTGATCGGCACGCTCGCCGAACGTGGCGTCACTGTTTTTGTGACTACCCATTATCTGGACGAGGCCGAGCACTGTCATACCCTCGGGTTGCTTTACAACGGACGTCTGATCGCGCTCGGTTCACCGCAGGAGTTGCGTGAGGGCATGCGCGCGGGCGAGATGTTGGAACTCGAGTGCGACCAGCCGATCGAGGCCCTCGCCTTGTTTCGCAACACACCCGGGGTACAGGCCTCGTTCTTCGGCGACCGTTTACACCTGTTGGTGGACGATGCCGCTGTTGCCCGGCCACACATCGAGGCACGCCTTGATCAGGCAGGACATCGCGTGTTGCGCCTCGAGCCGGTGTCGCTCGGTATCGAAGATGTGTTTCTGGCATTTATCCAAATGGAACAGTCGCGTCTTGAGAGTTTGAGACATGTTAGAGAAGGGTGATCGATGAGCAACCTGATCTGGACCATAGTATGGAAAGAGGTGCGCGAAATCCGCCGAGATCCGGTTACCCTCGCGGTGGCGATCCTGTTGCCGCTGCTCATGCTTTATCTCTTCGGCTCGGCGCTTTCACTGGACGTCAAGGATGCGCCTCTTGCGGTCTATGACCTGGATCAAAGCCCCGCGAGCCGTGAATTGAGCGAGGCCTTTTCACGCTCCGGTTACTTCAAACGTGTGCATGATATCCGCAGCGAGCATGAGATCGCCGCCGTGCTCGATGGTGGCCAAGCACGTCTGATTCTGGTAATTCCAGCAGATTTTTCGCGCAAGCTCGCACGGGGTGAGTCCGCCTCTGTGCAGACCTTGACCGACGGCGCCTTTTCCGCGACCGCCATGGTGGTGGTCGGCTATGCCGAGGTCATCATTCAGAACTATGCCCTGCAGCAACTCGCGGCGCGCGGTGGCGCAACACCGATGCTGATTCGTGTGGAAGGACGGGTGTGGTACAACGCCGCCCTGGAGAGTGTGAACTACATCGTGCCGGGCTTGTTTGGGGTGATATTGATGGCCTTCCCGCCGCTGCTCACCGCGCTGGCAGTGGTGCGCGAGAAGGAAAGCGGCTCGGTGCAGCAGATCTTCGTCTCTCCCATTCGCCCCTACCAGTTCATCGCCGGCAAGATGATCCCTTATGCCGTCATCGCCTTTTTGGAAATGCTTATGATTCTTGCCGCCGGCGTAGGATGGTTCGCGATCCCGTTTCGCGGCAGCCTTGCCCTGTTTTTGGCCGCCACCGTGATTTATGTCTTCTGCACCGTGGGTCTGGGTCTGTTGATCTCCAGCGTCACTCGCAGCCAGCTGGTCGCCATGTTGCTGGCGCTGCTCGTCACGCTCATGCCGTCGTTCCTGTTCTCGGGGTTTTTGTTTCCAACCTTTACCATGCCGCCCATGTTGCAGATGTACACCTATCTGTTTCCGGCGCGCTATTTCATCGAGATTGCGCGGGGCATTGCCATGAAAGACGTGGGACTGGCGTTGCTATGGCCGCAATTCCTGGCCTTGTTGTTTTACACCATGCTGGTGTTCGTGTTGACCGCGCGTCTGTTTCGCAAGAAGGTAGCGTGATGGGACGGGCGGGGCGAGTGTGGGCACTGATACGCAAGGAGTTGATCCAGTTCCTGCGTGCCCGCGCCATGTTGTTGCTCATCCTCTATCTCTACACAGCCGAAGTGTTGATGTGTACTTACGCCATGTCTTTTGATGTGCGTAACCTCGCGACGGTGTTCCTGGATAATGACCGCTCGGTGGCGAGTCGACAGTTGCAACAAGACTTCAGCCATTCGGAATATTTTCGCATCACTCACAGTGCGGGTACGGAGGATGAGTTGGCCTCACTGCTTGATCGTGGAGCGGTGTTGGCAGCAGTGATCATCCCCCCCGGTTTTGCCCAGCACCTTGTCCTGGGAGAGCCGGCGCAGGTGCAGCTATTGCTTGATGGCGCCACTGCGAATACCGCTTCCGTGGCCCACGGTTACGCCCAGCGCATTGTGCAGAATTTTGCCCTTGAAAAAGGCGGGCACGCGGGCATGGAGCCGCCCGTCGTACACCGTCCGCGTGTGTGGTACAACTCCGAACTCGATTACCGCCATTTCATGGTGTTGTCGATGATGTCGCTCGCTGGCATGTTGGTGGGCGTGATCACCGCCGCCGCCGGCATTGTGCGCGAGAAAGAAGCGGGCACCATCGAACAATTGTTGGTGACACCGGCCAGCGCTGCCGAGTTGATCCTTGCGAAGATGGTGCCGCCGTTGCTGGTGGGTCTGATGGCCTTGTTTCCGAGTCTCGCGGTGGCTGCTGCGGTGGGCGTACCGTTGCGCGGCAGCTTGCTGCTGTTCTTGTTGAGCTCGGCGCTGTTTTTGTCGAGCAGCATGGGCATCGGTATCATGGTGGCCACGGTGACCCAGACCCTGCAACAGGCACTGCTGGTTTCTTTTTTGGTCTTATTCCCGGTGCTGTTCCTATCCGGAACCATCGTACCGCTGGAGAGTATGCCGCTAGCGCTTCAGTATCTGTCGGAGGCGAGTCCTCTGCGCCACTATATGGAAGTGGTGCTGGGGTTGTTTCTCAAGGGGGTGGGTATCGAGGTACTGTGGCCTCGATTGCTCGCCATGTTTGCCATTGGCGTGCTGCTGCTCGGACTGAGCTTGCGACGGCTGCGACGCCATCTGGTGTGATCGCAAAAGGAGATGAGCGATGGAGAAGGATCCGGTGTGCGGTATGTTGGTAGACCCTGAACACACGGCAGGACAGCGCGATTACCAGGGCAGGAACTATTATTTTTGCAGCCCCGCGTGTCTGGCCAAGTTTGATCAGGCGCCGCAGCGCTATCATCAAGAACAGGTGCGCAACAAACAGGAGCGTGGCGGCCCCTCGGGTTGAAGCGTGGTTTGAGTAGTCCATCAGTGTGAACGATGAGGGTGCCGGGCCCGGACTATCGCGTTCATATGACCGCGCTTCAACCTTACAAACATGTAATCGTGGTGTCAGCCCACTGTCATGGCTGATATCCCATAGTCAGATATAGCCAAGGAACCATAACGGTAGGCCAAATAATTCAGGGGTTCTACAATCAATCCAAGGATATATTCGATGATCAAAGTACGGCTTGCAGTGTTGGCAGTTTCGCTTGTTCTATTCGGTGGTTGCGCGAGCAATGGTGAAAGCTATCCTGGTCATTCAGGTAGCAGTAGTTCGCATAAACACTTATCTCATTGACAGAGGATAAACCATGAAAGCGCTGATTGATCGCCTGGCCACGGTATTGATCTGAAAGGCATCGACAAGAGATCGCCTATGCGCGATAAACAGGCCACTGACCGGCAGCCGCGGGTTTAAGGAGAAAATAATGGAAGGACTATTCTCATTTTTACTGTTTGCGGTTTTGTTTTACGTCATGATGCGCTTCGGCTGTGGTGCCCACATGGTCCATGGACACGGTGGGCATGAAGGACACGCTGGCCATGGCGGAGATGAGGAGAAGTACATTGATCCTGTCTGCGGCATGGAAGTGGAGGCAAACAAAGGTTATGGCAAAATGTATCAGGACAGGCTGTATCGCTTCTGCACCCGTAGTTGCCTGGATAAATTTGACACCGATCCCGAGCGTTATCTGCATCCGTCTCCTGGCAAAGGCGACAATAAGGGGGATTCGCTATGAAGGGCTTATCGCTCGTGGCGGCCGGTCACGCTACCAGTCTATTATTTGTAATCACTTTCGTTCTGTGTGTGGGGTTCGATCTCGCTTTTCCCAGTCATGCCATGTATCAAAGTTGGCAGAAACTGCTGCCGGGGTTTGAGTGGATCACTTGGAAGAGCGTCTTGCTTGGTTTGGCAGAAGCTTATGGGTACGGTTGGTACGTCGCACTGGTGTGGGTGCCGCTTTATAACGTTTCCGCCGCCAGCCAGTCGAAATCCAGGTAATCAATGAGTGTTGTGCGTACGTATAACCCTATAATAGATTTTTTAGCGTTCAATGCTTATTAAGAAGGAGAAAGTCATAATGATACGCCATTTACTTGCAACACTTATCTTGAGCATGTTCTCCATGTCTGCGCTCGCTGAGAGTATTGATCATGCGGGCTGTAATAATGATGTGACCGTCTACGTCGATAAAATGGGGATTGTTAACGAGGAAAGGCTGCATGAGCATCTCGAGCAAGCGAAAAACTCGCTTGATGAGATACGCCGAATGAAAGCGGGCAGTAATCAGCGCCGCTATCTATTGAATGTTCATCTCTCGAAAATGCAGCAGGCCATGGAAGAAATGCACAACTTGAAGCTCGCGAGTGATTGTTCAGCGGCGGCGCATGGCGCATCCATTGAGACGCGAATTAGCGTTATCGAAAAACGCATGGATATGATGCACGATATGATCGAACAAATAATCGGACATCAGCAGGAAAGCGGACATGAATAAAAGCGGGTGAGGCGACTATTCAGTTCACGTTGTGTTCGGAAGCGTGTTGATCGCGCGAAATTCCATTATTGGCGCATATCTGGCACCCTTTCCAGAAGCATCGATGTTTTTTCAGCTCTGGCCGCGTCTGTTGCAAACGCGAGCGGGGCAGGATTAGGAGGATATCTCATGCCAAGGCCGCTCTGCTTATTTCGCGGGTGGCGTTTGTTTCTGCCCATTTTGTTGGGCGCAACAGTGACTGCTCATGCTGTTGAACCGCCGGTACTCAGTTTGCAAGAGGCGCTTGCCACGGCGCTAGCCGGCAATCCAGGTTTGGCACAACGCCGTGCCGAGACCGAGGCGCGCGCCGCCATTCCTTTGCAATCCGGCACGCTGCCCGATCCCAGTCTCACCCTTGAACCCGGCCGTGCCGCCATGACTCAGTTCAGACTGGGGATCACTCAGGAGTTGCCTTATCCCGGTAAACTCAAGTTACAACGCAGTATTGCTCAGCAGGAAGCCGAGGCGTCTTCGTTGGAGACTGGCGGGGCCGTATTGCGGCTCACGGCTGAGGTAAAGCAAGCCTGGTGGCGTTTGTTTTATCTTGACCGCGCGCTTTCCACGGTGCGGCGCAACCAGACAGTGATGCGTCAACTGGTGGAAGTGGCCCAGACCCGTTACCGTGTAGGACAAGGGTTGCAGCAAGATGTGTTGCTCGCCGAGGTGGAGCTGGCCAAGTTGCTGTCGATGGAGGCGGAGCTGGAAGGGCAACGGCGGGGCGCGGAGGCGCGGCTCAACACGCTCATGTATTGGCCAGTCGCCAAGGCCATCACATTGCCGATGGAGGTCTCCGAACTCCTGCCCGAATTGCCTGCGGAAAAAGAGCTGTTGGATCGGGCGGCGACCCGGCCTGAAGTGCTGGTGCGGCAGCGCAACATAGAAGCCGCCACGAATTCATTGGCGCTGGCGCGCAAAGATTACCGCCCCGACTTCATGGTGGGCGCCAATTACGAGTGGCGTGAGGGCGAAGCCGACATGAAGAGTGTGATGCTTACCATGACCTTGCCCATCCATACAGCCTCCCGCCAGGATAAGGCGGTGGATCAGCGCAGCGCCGAGTTGATGGCGCAGCGTTTCGCCTTGCAGGAGACGGAGGCGCAAGTGGCTGTCGAGGTGGCGACGGCGCTGGCCGATTATCAGCGTGCCCGTCGTCAGGTGGTACTACTCAAGACAGGTGTGATCCCTCAGGCCAATCTGAGTGTGGTCTCCATGTTGGCCGGCTATCAGGTGGGAAAGGTGGATTTTCTCAATCTCGCCCAGGCGAGGGTCACTCTTTATGAATACGAAACCCGTTATTGGCAGGCGTTGAGCGAGGCCCGCATGGCGCTGGCGCAGTTGGATGCGGCTGTGGGACAAGAGGTGGTGCATGAATAGCAGAATCATCGTTATTGCCATGGTCGCGCTGATATTGGGCGTGGGCGGCGGTTATTGGTGGGCGCAGCGCGGTATGCCAGAAGCCGTGGCTCCATTGGCGCAGGCGCCTAAAGAGCGCAAGCCGCTTTATTACCGCAATTCCATGAATCCTGCTGTGACATCACCGGTGCCTAAAAAGGACGAGATGGGGATGGATTATGTCCCTGTTTACGCCGAAGAAGAGCAGGGTTCCGCCGGGATGGTGAGCATCGATCCGGGTACGGTACAGAACATCGGCGTACGCACCGTGCGCGCCGAGCGCCGCGTGCTCGGCCAGACCATTCATGCTGTGGGTCGAGTGGATTACAACGAAGAGCGCCTGGCGCGGCTCAATCCCAAGACCGATGGCTGGGTGGAGTCACTCAATGTTTCCGTTACAGGTCAGCGGATAGCTAAGGGCACCGTCTTGTTAAGCCTTTATTCACCGCAGTTGGTGACGGCGCAGCAGGAGTATCTGCTGGCATTACAAAACATGGAGACATTGAAGGACAGTCCTTACGAGGACTTGCATCACGGCGCCAAACAATTGGTGGAGGCGGCGCGTGCGCGCCTGGAATTGCTGGATGTGCCGGCCCATCAGATCCAAGATCTGGAGACCAAGCACCAGATCAGCAAGACCCTCCATATTCATTCTCCCTTTGACGGGGTGGTAGTGGATATTGGAGTGCGTCCCGGTCAGTATGTCACGCCCAACACCGAGCTTTATCGTATCGCCGATCTCAGAAAACTGTGGGTATATGTAGATATCTACGAAAATGAACTGCCGTGGCTAAGGGTTGGCGATAGTGCCGAGATGCACATCGCTGCTGCACCGGGAAAAGTGTTCAGAGGGCGGGTGACGTATATCTACCCCTTCGTGGACCCCAAGACCCGCACGGTGCGTCTGCGTTTGGAATTCGATAATCACGGCGATCTGCTCAAGCCCGAGATGTTCGTCCAGGTAACGTTGCGTACGGGTCTCAAACTGGAGTCAGTCGCGGTGCCGAGCGAGGCGGTAATCCGTTCCGGAGAACGCGAACAAGTGTTTGTTGTGCGCGCGCCGGGCAAGTTCGAGCCGCGTGTGGTGGAGCTGGGACTCTCGGCCGAAGGCTGGAGCGAGATCAAGCGAGGGGTCCGCGCCGGCGAGGAAGTGGTGACCTCGGCGCAGTTCCTGATCGATTCGGAATCCAAGCTGCGCGAGGCTGCGGCCAAGATGTCCAATGTGCTGCAACCTTCTCCTTCCATTACGCCGCCAACCGATGATCTCGATATGTCGGGCATATCCTTATCCGTGCCTGCGGGCAAGACTACGGATAAGCAGCGCTTGGGCAATGGAAAACATCAGCATGATTAACTCCGTCATCGCGGCAGCGCTGCGTAACAAATTCCAGGTCGCACTTGCGACGTTGGTGCTGATCGCAGTGGGGATATGGGCGCTGCGCACCATGCCGGTGGATGCTATCCCCGATCTTTCCGATGTGCAGGTAATCGTATTCACCGACTATCCCGGCCAGGCACCGCAAGTGGTGGAGGATCAGGTCACCTATCCGCTCACCACGGCGCTGCTCGCCGTGCCGCACGCCAAGGTGGTACGCGGCTATTCTCTGTTCGGGATGTCTTTCGTCTATCTCATCTTCGAGGACGGTACCGATCTTTATTGGGCGCGCACGCGAGTGCTGGAGTATCTCAACTACGTGCGCGAACGCCTGCCCGCCGGCGTAAATCCAACGCTGGGTCCCGATGCGACCGGTGTGGGTTGGGTTTATGAATATGCCTTGGTAGATAAAAGCGGCCGCCATGATTTGTCGCAACTGCGCTCGATTCAGGATTGGTTCCTGCGCTATCAGTTGCAGACCGTACGGGGCGTGGCGGAGGTGGCCTCCATCGGCGGTTATGTGAAGCAATACCAGGTGGAAGTGGATCCGCGCGCGCTGGCCGCCTACAACATCTCTCTTGCCCGTGTGCGCGAGGCCATCGAGCGTTCCAACGCCGACGTGGGCGGCGGGGTGATCGAGCTGGCCGAAACCGAATATGTGGTGCGCGGCCGCGGTTATTTGCGTTCGCGCGAAGATATTGAAGGAATCCCGGTGGAGGTGGACGCGCGCGGCGTGCCCATCCGTCTCAAGGATATCGCCCATGTGCATCTCGGCCCGGAACTGCGGCGCGGCTTGGCGGACCTCGACGGTGAGGGCGAAGTGGCGGGCGGTGTCGTGGTGATGCGCTATGGCGAGAACGCGCTCGCCGTCATCCAGCAAGTGCGCGCCAGATTGGAGGAGCTTAAGAAAAGTCTGCCCGAAGGCGTGGAGATCGTGCCAGTGTACGATCGCGGCGCCCTCATCGAGCGGGCGGTCGCCACCTTGAAACGTTCGCTAGGAGAAGAGTCGCTGGTGGTTTCGCTGGTGTGCGTCATATTCTTGTTGCACATCCGCTCGGCACTGGTGGCCATCGTCACCTTGCCGATAGGAATACTCGCCGCGCTGCTTGTTATGCGCTGGCAAGGCATCAATGCCAATATCATGTCGCTGGGCGGCATCGCCATCGCCATCGGCGCCATGGTGGACGGTGCGATTGTCATGATCGAGAACGCCCACAAACATCTCGAACGCGCGGCTGAGGCCAAGGGCAGCGCGTTGAGTCATGCGGAACGTTGGGAGGCGTGCAGCGCGGCAGCCAAGGAAGTCGGTCCCGCTTTGTTTTTTTCGCTGCTGATAATCACGGTATCTTTCCTGCCCGTGTTTACGCTTCAGGCGCAGGAAGGCCGTTTGTTTTCGCCGCTCGCTTACACCAAGACTTACGCTATGGCGGCAGCGGCGGTGCTGGCCGTTACCCTGGTGCCGGTGCTGATGGGTTATTTGATACGCGGCAAGATCCTGCCAGAGGCGCGCAATCCCATCAACCGCGCCCTGCATGCCTGGCACATGCCTGTGCTGACGCTGGCCATGCGCCATCGCTGGGTCACGCTGGGTATCGCCGGGGCGTTGCTTGTGGTCACGCTTTATCCCATGTTGAAGCTGGGCGCGGAATTCATGCCGCCGCTGGATGAAGGCGACATCCTCTACATGCCGACGATGTATCCCGGTGTGTCGATCACCAAGGCGCGCGAATTCACTCAGCAAACCGACAAGATTCTGCGCCGCTTTCCCGAGGTGCAATCGGTATTCGGCAAGAGCGGCCGGGCGGAGACCGCCACCGACATGGCGCCACTGTCCATGTTAGAGACAACCATACGCCTCAAGCCGCTCAGCGACTGGCCCGATCCGGACAAGCTAACCCAACAGCTCATTCAGGAGATGGATGCAGCGATCAAGTTTCCCGGCGTGGCCAATGCCTGGACGTTACCCATCAAAAACCGCATCGACATGCTTGCCACCGGCATCAAAACGCCAGTGGGAATCAAGGTGAGCGGCCCCGATCTCAATGTGTTACAGGAACTGGTGTCGCAAGTGGAGCGGACGTTGAAACAACTGCCGGAGACTCGCTCCGCCTTCGGTGATCGCGCCGTGGGTGGTTATTATCTGGATTTCGATATCCGGCGCGATGAGGCGGCACGTTACGGCCTTACCGTGGGCGACGTGCAGGATGTGATTCAAACCGCCATCGGCGGCATGAACGTGACGCAGACGGTGGAGGGACTGGAGCGTTATCCGGTGAGCCTACGTTATCCACGCGAACTGCGCGACAATCTGGAACAGTTGAATCGTGTGTTGATCCCCACACCCACGGGGGCGCAGATTCCGCTTTCGATGGTGGCGGAACTCAAATTGCGCCGCGGTCCACCGGACATCAAGAGCGAAAACGCCCGTCCCAATGCCTGGGTGTATGTGGACATCAATACCGCGGATATCGGCGGCTATGTGACGCACGCAAAAGAAGCGGTGGCGCGCCAGGTGAAGCTGCCGTCCGGTTATACCATTGCCTGGTCGGGACAATATGAATATATGGAACGTGCCGCGGCGCGGCTTAAGATCGTCCTGCCGGCGACTTTGCTCATTATTTTCGTGTTGCTGTATTGGAACTTTAAAAATGTCACCACACCGCTGGTGGTGATGCTGTCTATTCCCTTCGGCCTGATCGGCGGCGTATGGCTGGTATATTTGCTCGGTTACAATTTGTCGGTGGCCGTGGCGGTAGGCTTCATCGCACTCGCCGGTGTGGCCGCCGAGATCGGTGTGCTGGTGCTGACCTTTATCGACCAGGAAGTCGCCAAGCGCCGCGCTGCGGGCGCGCGATTAAGCACAATGGAATTGATGCAAGCCGCACAGGCGGGTGCCGCCGAGCGCGTGCGGCCCATCGCCATGACCGCCACCGCCATCACCGCTGGTCTGTTGCCCATCATGTGGAGCAGCGGCACCGGCTCCGAGGTAATGAGTCGCATCGCCGCACCCATGGTGGGCGGCATGGTGAGCGTCACTGTGTTGAGTTTGATTGTCTTGCCGGTGATTTACGGCTTGGTCTTGCAGATGAGAGAGAAACTTTGATTGTTGATCTATTTTGAAAAGGGAATGTTATGAAATTTATTACATCCATGATCGCTGCCGTATTCGGTCTTGTATTTGCAACCACCGTGGCTGCCGGCGGTGCACTGGAAGAAAAACAAGCCATCGACGGTTACACCGTTACCTTCCATATTGCCAGGGCCAAGGCCGATATGGAGATGGGGGGCAGCCACGATGTCATAGTGAACATCGAGAAAGGTGGCAAGACCGTAATAGATGCGCAAGTGAATTCCAAGGTTATCCATCCCGATGGCAAGGAAGAGACCAAGATGATGATGCCAATGGGCGATAGCTACATGGCGGGATATAGTCTTGGCCATGCCGGCAAGCATCAGGTCATCATCCTGTTCAAGACTAAGGACGGCGCCAAGCATAGCGGAGGAGTCTATTTCTCCAATGATTGAATTGTAGGGAGAAGGTGTGTGACGCCGTCAAGTCATTGTGGTAACCGTGACGAGTGCGAAGTGCGAGTGGTCCTTCCAGCGATTGATCTGGTGTACAATCCAAGCACCTTTTTCAGTTTTTTATAACAAGCGCAGGAGTCAATCATGCCCGGGATGGATGTCATTGATTATCAAATCTTCGGTTCCGAGATGCAGTATGTAGAGATCGAGCTGGATCCAGGTGAGGCCGCCATCGGCGAGCCGGGTAGCATGATGTGGATGGATGACGGCATCCAGATGGAGACGATCTTTGGCGATGGTTCTGAGCAGAAAAAAAGCTTGTTCGGCAGTCTGGTCGGCGCGGGCAAGCGCCTGATTACGGGAGAGTCGATGTTTACCACCGTGTTTATCAATCAAGGCACGGGCAAACGCAAGGTCGCTTATGCAGCACCCTATCCAGGTAAAATCTTGCCGATGGATTTGAATAAGCTGGGTGGTCAGCTTATTTGTCAAAAAGATTCCTTTCTTTGTGCGGCCAAGGGAGTGTCGATTGGTGTTGCTTTCCAGCGCAAGTTAGGTGTGGGACTGTTTGGTGGTGAAGGATTTATTATGCAAAAACTCGAAGGCGATGGTTTGGCCTTCGTGCATGCCGGCGGTACTTTGTGTGAGCGAGTGCTGGCGCCGGGTGAATTGATACGTATCGATACCGGCTGTTTGGTGGCAATGCAACCGAATGTTAGTTATGACATCGAATATGTTGGCAAGATTAAATCGGCAATCTTCGGCGGTGAAGGTTTGTTTTTTGCGACTTTGCGCGGGCCAGGTAAGGTGTGGTTGCAATCCTTGCCCCTGAGCCGGCTTGCCGGGCGCATTTATAGCGCCATACCACAGCGAGGCGGCAGCCGTGAAGAAGGATCGCTGCTCGGTGGTTTGGGTGGCTTGCTTGACGGAGATAATTCATAATAAAAATATGAATCTTAAAACCTCGGCTTCACCACAGAGGCACAGAGAGCACAGGGGAAAAACAGGTTATCGTTTTGTTTCTGGGACTCATCTGTCAGGTTTTGAAATCGTTACCTCATTGATTTCTTTTCTTTCTCGATGTCTCCGTGTCTCTGTGGTAAGGAATGTTGGATGAATCAGCTCTCCGGCCGGGCCCATGGCCCGGCATTTTCTTCTAATGGTGAAACCGTGGCGGCGGAAATCACTGCCGATGGCTTGGTGCTGTGTCCTGGTGAAGTGCGGGCGCAACGTGTGGCATGGGATACAATCACGCTCCGCAGTGGCGGATTTCACGGCGATACCCTGTTGCTGGAATGGCCGGATTTGCAGGGTAAAACGGCATTGTCCTTATCCGATGCAGAGGTGCACTACGTGTTGTTGACGCGAGCGCCGGCTGCAATTGTTGCCCAGCTGGCACAGGTAAACGGACAGCAACGGCGTTCGCAACGTCGTTCTCGTGTCGGATGGGTGGTATTGATCTTCCTGTTGCTGAGTCCAGTCTTGCTGGTGCTTGTGTTCTGGTGGCAATCGTCTCGGATTATCGATTGGGCCGTAAGTCATATCACGATCGAGATGGAGCAACAATTGGGTGAGGCCGCTTTTGCCCAGAGCACACTCGGTATGAAGATGCTCGATCATGGTCCGGCGGTTGATTTTGTGCGTCAAACGGGCGAACTCTTAACGAAGGGAAGTGCCTATCACTTTCAGTGGCATGTGGTCGATAGTCCCGTCGTTAATGCCTTTGCAGTACCTGGCGGCCATGTCGTAGTGTTTACCGGACTACTCAAATCAGCGCAGACTCCAGAAGAAGTAGCCGGTGTATTAGCACATGAGACGCAGCATGTGCTGCAACGCCATAGTTTACGGGCGATGGTGCAAGCCATTGGTTGGCAGGCAGTGGTAAGTTTGGCGATTGGCAACGTCGGCAGTGGCATGGCAGAAGAGTTGGCGACTCAACTGGGAACGCTGAAGTTCAGTCGTAGCCAGGAAAACGATGCCGATGCGAAAGGCGTGGCATTGCTCAGACAGGCGCAAATCTCCCCTGAGGGCATGCTCAATTTTTTTGAGCGCATGAGCAAACAGAAAGGGCCGCAGTTGGCGATTTTATCCACCCATCCACCGAGTGATGAGCGACTGGCTGCGTTACGTGAAATTCTGCATACTCAAGGTCAATATCCAAATCAACCCTTGATGGTTGATTGGCCTGCGCTTCAGGCAGGACTCGTAAATTAAATTCGGGAATTGAAACTGCCAAGGCAGCAGCGAGGCTGATCAACGTTGAACTTAATTCAGGGTGGTTATTTTGAATAATTCATTTCCCCCAGCCATATTCCTGATGGGGCCGACCGCAGCGGGCAAAACCGATCTGGCCCTCGCGCTGTGTGAACATCTTCCCTGTGAAATCATCAGTGTTGATTCGGCCTTGGTTTATCGCGGCATGGATATCGGAACCGCCAAACCCGCGCCTGACATTCTGGCGCGGGTACCTCATCACTTGATCGATATTATTGATCCAACAGAAGCTTATTCAGCGGCGCGTTTTCGCGAGGATGCGCTGAAATGCATGGCGCAGATTACGGTGGCGGGGCGCATACCCCTGCTGGTAGGTGGAACCATGCTCTATTTCCGCGCCTTGGAACGAGGGCTGTCTGATTTGCCTGAATCCGATCCTGAGCTGCGTGCCAGCCTGGATGATGAAATGGCACGAGAAGGTTCTGTGGTTTTGCATCAACGTTTGCAGCAAATTGATCCTGTTGCTGCGGCACGTATCCATCCCAACGATCGGCAACGCATCCAGCGAGCGTTGGAAGTGTATCAGCTCTCCGGTCAGACCATGACCGAATTACAAGCGCTGGATAGTGGTCAGGCATTGCCTTATCGATTGGCAAAATTGATTTTAGCGCCGACGGATCGCGCAGAACTGCATCGCAGGATTGAATCGCGTTTTCGGCAAATGCTGGATGCAGGATTGGTGGAAGAAGTGCGTGGCTTGCATGCCCGCGGGGATTTAAATGTCGATTTGCCTTCGATGCGTGCTGTGGGTTATCGCCAGGTGTGGGAATACCTGGAAGGAAAGATTTCATATGATGAGATGTTGCATGATGGCATCGTTGCCACACGTCGTTTTGCAAAGCGGCAACTGACCTGGTTACGTGCTGAGAAAGATGCTGTGTGGTTGGATGGCGCGGCGCCGGATTTGTTAGCTATCTCATTGAATTGTATAAAAAAAGCATTAAATCTAGATTCTGTATAAAAGATTTTACCGGGTATGATACTATTTGACAGCTGGAAATCGGCTGTGGGGGTTGTTAGATAGGGATGTAGACTGCTGCATGATAATGCCGAAAATACCATGCAGTAGGACATGAATAATTGATAACAAAGGAGCGATCATGATGAGTAAGGGGCAAAGCTTACAAGACCCTTTTTTGAATGCATTACGTAAAGAAAAGGTTCCTGTTTCGATTTATTTGGTAAATGGAATCAAGCTCCAGGGACAAGTGGAATCTTTCGATCAGTTTGTCGTGCTGCTGAAGAACACTGTCAATCAGATGGTTTACAAGCACGCGATCTCAACCATCGTTCCGGCGCGGAATGTCAAACTTTCCACCGGTGCAGAAGAAGTGGTTGAAGAAGCCTGAGACTCTAGAAACACGTGGAATTCTTTGAACGCCCCAATGTGGGCGAGCGCGCTGTCCTCGTCCACCTGGACTTTAAGGACGAGGACGTGCGTGAAGAACTTGATGAATTCAAGGAATTGGCGCTCTCCGCCGGTGCGGTGCCGGTGGCCATCGTTTTAGGCAGCCGCAAAAAACCCGATCCCAAATATTTCGCCGGCCTGGGTAAGGCCGAGGAAATCCGCGACCAGGTCGAACAGCAACAGGCCGAGCTGGTCATTTTCAATCATGCCCTGAGTCCCTCCCAGGAACGAAATCTTGAATTCTTGCTCAAGTGCCGGGTGCTGGATCGCACGGGATTGATTCTGGATATCTTTGCCCAGCGGGCGCACACCTTTGAAGGTAAGTTACAGGTAGAGCTGGCGCAGTTGCGGCACTTATCGACGCGACTGGTGCGTGGCTGGACACACTTGGAGCGGCAAAAAGGGGGGATTGGTCTGCGGGGCCCCGGTGAAACGCAGCTTGAATCTGACCGCCGTTTAATTGGCGAACGCATTAAACAACTGAACAAACATTTGGAAAAAGTCCGTCGTCAGCGTGAGGATCGGCGGCGTGCCCGGCGTAAATCCGATGTCAACACAGTGTCGCTGGTGGGTTATACCAATGCCGGCAAGTCGACGCTCTTCAATGCGTTGACCCGTGCGGATGTCTACGTTGCGAATCAATTGTTTGCGACATTGGATCCAACACTGCGTAAACTGGAGCTGGCCACCGAGGGCGATGTGGTATTAATTGATACAGTAGGATTCATCCGCCATTTACCGCACAGTGTAGTGGCTGCGTTTCGGTCGACCTTGGAAGAGACCGAAGCGGCGTCTTTGTTACTGCACGTGATTGATGCCGGGGACGAGCAGCGTCAATCACGGATTGATGAAGTGAATAAGGTGTTGCAGGAAGTGGGTGCCGAGTCCTTGCCCCAGTTGGAGGTTTATAACAAGATCGATCTGGTGGAAGGAGTGGAGCCGCACCTGGATCGGGCTGATGATGGCCGGCCTTTGAGGGTTTGGGTGTCGGCACGGACAGGGGCCGGACTTGATCTATTACGTGAGGCAATTACTGAGTATTTGCAGGTGATTGCGGCTCAGGCCCGAGGTGAGGACCAGGGCTATGGCCAAGTGCGCCGTCGTCGTCTGTACCAGCTAAGATTGGCCCCGGAGGCAGGGCGGCTGCGGGCAGTGTTGTTTCAGCAAGGTGCGGTGAAGTCCGAGCAGCAGGCTGAAAATGGGGATTGGCTGCTGGAAGTGATGTTGTGGCCGCGTCAGATCGAGGCCTTGGCGTCCGAACCGGGGTGCCAATGTGAATCGGAACGGGACGTAGCCTAATCTTTTCTGAATAATTGCCTTGCGGTGCTTGTTCAAGCTTTTTAGAATTAGAGGTTCTGGCCGGGAGTGGCTGGTTGATGCGTAACTGCTTAAATTTATTGATTGGAGAAGCGAATGGCTTGGAATGAGCCAGGGGGTTCCAAGGATAACGATCCATGGGGCAACCGGAGCAAGAAATCGGGTCCGCCGGATCTGGATGAAGTGGTCCGCAATATACGCCGCAAGTTGGATGGCTTGTTTGGTGGTAAGGGGAGGCAGGGTGACACCGGTGGTGGCCGCTCTCCTTTAGGCGGCGGTAGCGCAGGCATCGGGGGGGTTATCCTTCTGGTTGTGGGTCTGTGGCTGATCTACGACATGGTCTATATCATTCAGCCCGCTGAACGAGGTGTTGTGCTGCGCTTTGGCCAGTATGTTGCCACTTTGGAGCCTGGCATGACTTTGCGTATGCCACGGCCGCTGGAGCGTGTTGAACGGGTGGATGTCGACAAGAGTCGAAACGTTGAGATTGGTTTCCGTTCCAGCGGTGAGGGTGGCAAGACGACACCCATGCCGTCGGAATCCTTGATGCTGACGCGCGATGAAAACATTATCGATGTCCAGTTCGCGGTTCAATATCGGGTCAAGTCAGCCAATGATTATCTTTTTAATGTCAAAGATCCTGATCTGACCTTGCGTGAAGCGACCGAAAGTGCAGTGCGCGAAGTGGTCGGGCAGAACAAAATGGATTTTGTATTGACGGAAGGGCGTAGTGACATCGTGGCCCGGATTCAGGCACTGACCCAGCATATACTGGATCACTATCAGACTGGGTTATTGGTGACGAGTGTCAACATGCAGGATGCTCAGCCGCCGGATGAAGTGCAGCACGCATTTGATGATGCCGTCAAAGCGCGTGAAGATGAACAGCGTCAGATTAACGAGGCTGAAGCCTATTCAAACGATATATTGCCAAGGGCGCGCGGTGGCGCGGCACGTTTGATTGAAGAGGCGCAAGCATACAAATCTGAAGTCATTGCCAAGGCCGAGGGTGAAGCCTCTCGTTTCGACCGTGTTGTCAATGAATACAAAAAGGCACCACGCGTGACGCGGGAGCGCATGTATCTTGAGGCGTTGGAAGAAGTGTTATCCAAGTCTTCCAAGGTCATGGTCGATGTCAAAGGTGGTAACAACATGATCTATCTGCCCTTGGATCGGATAATGGAACAGTCTGGCATGCCGGTACCACAGCAGCCAGCGTCAACGGCAACGCCCGAAGCGGCGCCAGCGGCAAAACTGGCTACGCCAGCTGAGCGTGATACGCGCAGCCGGGAGCGGGAGAGATAATTATGGACCAGACTAAGAGCCTAACCATTATCGTTTCGACGGTAGTCGTTCTCATCATTTTGTTGTTCTCATTTTTTACGGTCGATGAACGTGAGAAAGTGATCCTGTTGCAACTGGGTAAGATCCAACGCACGGATATCAAACCTGGCATGTATTTCCGCATTCCACTGGTGCAAACCGTACGCAAGTTCGACAGTCGGGTGTTGACCATGGATGCCGAGCCTGAGTCATTCCTGACCGCTGAAAAGAAAAATGTGGTGGTGGATTCGTTCGTAAAATGGCGAATCAGTGACGTGGGACGATATTACACGGCAATGGGTGGCAGCGAAGCGCTGGCCAATCAGCGCCTGTCGCAAATCATGAAAGACGGTTTACGGGGTGAGTTTGCCAAGCGCACGATTCAAGAGGTGGTTTCCGGAGAACGGGCCGAGATCATGAAGATTCTTGCTGCCAGCGCCGACAAGCAGGTTAGAGACTTCGGTATGGAGGTGGTCGATGTGCGCATCAAGCGTATTGATCTCAAGGGTACGGTCAGTGATTCGGTGTATAGACGTATGGAATCGGATCGGACGCGTGTGGCGAAGGATCTGCGGTCCAAGGGTGCTGAAGCAGCGGAAAGAATTCGTGCCGATGCCGATCGGCAGCGGACGGTGATTTTGGCCGAGGCCTATCGCGAGTCCGAGCAATTGCGGGGTTTGGGTGATGCCACGGCGTCGCAGATTTACGCCAAAGCATTCCAGAAGGATGCGGAATTTTATTCTTTCTACCGCAGTTTGACGGCGTACAAGGAATCGTTCAAGAACAAGAAAGATCTGATGGTGATCCAGCCGAATACCGATTTCTTCCGTTATTTTGGCGATAGTGAAGGCCGCAAATAAGCGCGGCGCGATTGGACGGATTGGATATTAGAAACTTGGCCGGGCATGACACACCAGTGTGATGCCCGCTTTTTTTGTGTCAGAGGTCTTAGCGTAAGATGCTATGGCAGGATTTTTGGGCCGCTCTGGCGCTCGTGATGGTGATAGAGGGCATGATGCCCTTTTTATCCCCGCAAAGTATGCGCCGGGTCTTTGCCCAAATCGCGCACATGGATGACAAGACACTGCGTTGGGCTGGGCTGCTGAGTATGGTGGCAGGAATTGTACTTTTGTATCTGGTGCGCTGAAATAAAATGGAAAAACGGATTAAATCGGATTATGCCCGCTGGCTGTTGCCAGAGGGTATCTTTGAATTGTTGCCGGCACAAGCACGGCATTTGGAATCTTTGAGCCGCCAGTTGCTCGATTTATTTGATCGCTGGGGCTATGACCTGGTCATGCCGCCGTTGATCGAGTATATCGAATCGCTGCAGGTCGGTACTGGTCGCGATCTGGATTTGCAGACATTCAAGCTCATTGATCAGATGACCGGGCGTTTAATCGGGATTCGGGCTGATATGACACCTCAAGTCGCCCGCATTGATGCCCATGTACTGAAGCGTGAAGCACCCACGCGTTTGTGTTATTTGGGCCAAGTTCTGCACACCCGTCCCAATGGACTCAGCCGTTCACGCGCGCCTTTGCAAGTTGGCGCAGAACTTTATGGGCACTCGGGAATTGAGAGTGATGTCGAAGTGCTGCGCTTGATGGTGGAAGCATTGCGCGTGGCAGGTATCCAGCATACGCATATCGATCTTGGACATGTTGGGATCTATCGTGGTCTGGTGCAAGAAGCGGGACTAACGCAAGAACAAGAAGTCGCGATGTTCGAGGCGTTGCAACGCAAGTCCAGACCGCAAATTGAAGAATATCTGCGTGATTGGAAGATTGCTGCCAAGGCACGCCAGCATCTGTTATCACTGGTCGATTTGAATGGTGACGAGACGGTACTGACCGAAGCAAAAAAAATATTGAGCGGTGTCGGTGAGGGTGTCGGTGCCGCTTTGGATAACCTATGCCAAATTACAGCGCTGGCCAAGCGTCATCTCCATGGTTTGCCGTTGTATTTCGATCTGGCCGAATTGCGTGGTTATCGTTATCAGACCGGAGTGGTGTTCGCCGCTTTTGTCCCCGGCCATGGCCAGGAAGTGGCCCGTGGCGGTCGTTACGATGCCATTGGCCGTTGCTTTGGTCGGGCCCGTCCCGCGACCGGCTTTAGTACCGATCTTAAGACCTTGATTCAGATCAGCCAGGTGGCAGCTGCCCCAATTAAGGGTATACTCGCGCCCGCAGTGGATGACGCAGCCCTTGGTCAGCGAATCGACGCACTGCGCGCCCAAGGTGAGCGGGTGATTTGTGCCCTGCCGGGGCAGGGAGGCACCCTGGACGAAATGGGATGTGATCGCCGCCTTGAATTACGCAAAGGGCGCTGGGAAGTGGTGGCGATTTAGCAGGCGAGATTAACTAAAAATCCAACGCGGAGACGCGGAGGTGCAAAGGTGATAATAAAATTATCGTGGCGGAGTCTTTTAAGGAATCTCTAAATTAATCAGGGGTTCCCTGGTTTCCTCCGCGTCTTTGCGTCTCCGCGTTAGATTTTGAATTGGATTTTGAAATGGTGAGTTCAAACAATCAGTGAGCGACATGACAATGAGCAGTGGCAAGAGTGTAATCGTCATCGGTACGCAATGGGGTGACGAGGGCAAGGGCAAAATCGTCGACCTGTTGACCGATCGCGTTGGGGCAGTGGTTCGTTTTCAAGGCGGCCATAATGCCGGTCATACCCTGGTGATTAACGGCGCCAAGACGGTGTTGCATCTGATTCCCTCCGGCATTCTGCGCGAAAACGTGCAATGTTTGATTGGTAACGGTGTTGTGTTGTCGCCCGAAGCCTTGTTGAAAGAAATCGCCGGTCTCGAAGCCAAAGGTGTGCCCGCGCGTGAACGCCTGTTGATCAGCGAGGCATGTCCGTTGATTCTGTCTTATCACGTGGCGCTGGATCTGGCGCGTGAAAAGGCGCGTGGTAAAGCGGCCATCGGTACTACCGGCCGTGGTATCGGCCCAGCGTATGAAGATAAGGTTGCGCGCCGCGCGTTGCGTGTCGGCGATCTGTTCCATCGGGAACGTTTCGCCGCCAAGCTTGGCGAAGTGCTCGATTATCATAACTTTGTACTGCAAAACTATTACAAGTCAGAAGCCGTTGATTTTCAGCAAGTGCTGGAAAACTCCCTGGCCTGGGCTGAGCAAATCAAGCCATTAGTCGCAGACATTCCTGCCGTGTTGCATGGCTATCAGGCGCGCGGTGAAAACATGATGTTTGAAGGCGCGCAAGGCGCGTTGCTGGATATCGATCACGGTACTTATCCATTCGTGACTTCATCGAATACCACCGCCGGTGGTGCATCGACGGGGAGTGGTGTGGGTCCTGCTGATTTCGATTACATATTGGGTATTACCAAGGCGTATACGACACGCGTCGGTGCGGGTCCGTTCCCAACCGAGTTATTCGATGAAATGGGTGAACACCTGGCGCGGCGTGGTCACGAATTTGGCTCCACTACTGGCCGCCCGCGCCGTTGCGGCTGGTTCGATGCTGTAGCCCTGCGTCGTACCAACCAGATCAACAGCGTCTCTGGTTTGTGCATCACCAAGCTCGATGTGTTGGATGGTCTGGATACCATTCGTATTTGTGTTGGCTATCGCTGCAATGGTGAAGTGAGTGATACCCTGCCTATCGGTGCCGAGGCTCTGGAAGGCTGCGAACCGATTTATGAAGATATGCCGGGTTGGAAAGAGTCCACCGTCGGCATCAAGCGCTATGATGAATTGCCAGCCGCTGCAAAACGTTATTTAAAACGAATTGAAGAAGTTGTCGCGGTGCCAATTGATATTATCTCCACCGGTCCCGACCGCGAAGAAACGATTATCCTCAGGCACCCGTTTGAGTAGTAGGTTTGAATAAATTGAAATAGCAAAAAAGCCCAAGGTCAAATCCTTGGGCTTTTTTGTTGGGTGTAGGGAATAATCTTTTCAGAAAGTATTCGTTTATTCAGTTGGTTATCTTTTAATCCATTTACGTTAAGGCGAGCTGACAAAGATTGTCATTGTTTGTTATTGTGTAAATAAGAAGTATCTGCCACGAAGATAGTGAGTGTTTTTTTAGCAAGGGTGCTTATATAGGATCAGCTTAAATTTGTCTTATGAATAACTATTTTAGTCACGCTCGTGCTCTTGATGTCATCGCCAGTGGCTCACAGTGCTGTCTATAGGTGGGTGGATAAAGATGGCACTACCCATTATTCCGAAACGCAGTCTGCCAACGGGCACGCTGAACAGATATTTCAATCCAGTGCTCCAACACCCGATCCGCAGATGGAAACTCAGCTTAAGGAATTGCTGAAATCACAGGAACAGTCACAGCAATTACGGGATAACAAGGCAAAGGAACAAGAAAGCCGGGCGCGGGAAGAGTCGGCTCGTACAGAAGCCTGCCGGCGGGCCAGTGAACGCTTCACTGGATTGGCGAGTCATCCTCGGGTAAGCGTTAAAGAACCCGATGGGACGCTGCGACGGATTACTGAAGAAGAACGCCGCGCTCATCTTGCCGAGGAACAAAAGCGGATCAAGGAATATTGTGGTCAGTGATTTGCAGTGGACTCACTCGCACTGAGTAAGAAACGGACTTAGCGGATTTTAGGCCATAAAAAACAAGCCCGTCGCACATTATATTTGCCCAGTCAAACGGCCCGATCCCGACTCCCTCTCAACCATTGGGTGGTTGAAAGAGAGCTGCACATTTTTCAATCATGGCTTCACAGGCCTGGGATATGTTGTAGCCCTAGTCTAGAACCAGACATGTCGCCTCATGTTTGAATTCTGTTGTAAAAGTTCTTCTTGCCATCGTTGAACACCTCGTCTGTCGGGTGGTAATTTACCACCTTTGTGGGTGTTCAAAATCATTAGGCCACATCACGTACATCCGAAATCAGGAAGAGGAAGATGAGCGATACGATCAGATGAAGTTCACTATGGGGTAAGCCGCCAACGGCGGCTCACGGTGTTATGGGCGCCTTTGAGGCACTCACAATCTCAAGCCACCGGCTTTGCCGGTGGTATTTGACTCCCGCTAATGGCCACTGGCCACGGAACCGCCGCAGGTTCCATCCAGCGTGACAGGAGTGAGGTTTATAACCGCGGCCGATGTGCTGCCGGCAGGATCGAGATGGTTGATATTAATATGGCGGATGACTTTGGTTAAAGTCTGCGATAGCGTGCCGCCATTGCGGCGGGGCGGTGAAGATGATTGCCTGCATCGAAAATCAAGTGGTTATCAAACAGATCCTTGAACATCTGGAACGCCGTGCAGAGCAGCCACTGGCAATGACACCGACGGTGCGTGGTGGTAGAGTAATGGTTAGATGGCGAGAGTGATCGATTTGGGCTGAGTGTCGTCGGTCAGTAAAGCAATTTCACGGAGGATTGATGTTGCCGCTGCTGAAAAAATTCGAACGCGCTGTCGTCGTGTTTCTGATCGCGATGCTCGTGATCGTGGTCGCGGTGTCGGCGTTGGAGCTGGCGTGGATACTGATCAAGGACCTCTTGTCGGAGCCGGTGCTTATCCTGGAACTCGATGAGTTGCTGGAGGTGTTCGGCTTCTTCTTGTTGGTGTTGATCGGCATCGAGTTGCTGGAGACGATCAGTAATTACCTTGAAAAAGGCCGCATCGAGCTGAAAGTCATTTTCAGCGTTGCGCTGATTGCGATCGGACGCAAGATCATCATCTTTGAGCCCAAGGACTATGACGGTCTGACCTTGGTCGGAATTGGTGTGATAATTCTGGCGCTGGTGATTGGCTACGGTATCGTTACCGACCGGCTCACGCACCGTGCGCAACAAAGTTAATATTCTGCTCCGACAGTTACCACACTATTGAGGCGGCCGCCACGCTGAAATAATCGGCGTAGCGTGCCCCGGGATCGCAACGCCAAGTCAGATCAAATCATTGTCGCGCAGGAGTCATATGTGAACATCGTCTGGTTTGTGCTCGGATTAAGCTTTCTTGTCGCCGGCGCGCAACTGCTGGTGCGGGGCGCGTCTAAGCTGGCGTTGTCGTTCGGCATTTCTCCCTTGGTCGCCGGATTAACCATTGTCGCGTTCGGCACCAGCGCACCAGAACTGGCGGTGTCGGTCCAGTCAGCGTATGCCGGGCAGGTCGACATTGCGCTGGGCAATGTGGTCGGCAGTAATATATTCAACGTACTGTTCATCCTCGGCGTGTGCGCGCTGATTGCACCCTTGGTCGTGGCGCCGCAAATCATCCGACAGGAAGTGCCGATCATGATCGGTGCATCGTTGCTGTTGTTCGCGCTGGCGCAGGATGGTGGTATCAGCCTGATGGACGGTGCGCTGCTGTTTGGACTCGTCGCCGCGTATAGCGCGTTTCTGATTCGCCAAAGCCGCAAAGAGAATCAGGCGACACGCGATGAATACGCGCAGGAGTTTGGTAAACCTGCGGCGATGCAGTGGGACCGGTATTGGCCGGTGCAACTGCTGTTGATCGTTGGTGGTCTGGTGCTGCTGGTGCTCGGGGCACGCTGGCTGGTCGAAGCTGCCGTCGCGTTTGCGCGTGATTTCGGCGTCAGCGAAATGGTGATCGGGCTCACTATCGTTGCGGCCGGCACCTCGTTGCCGGAAGTGATGACCTCGGTGGTCGCGACACTGCGCGGCGAACGCGACATCGCGATTGGCAACGTCATTGGCAGCAACACGTTTAATATTCTAGCGGTGCTGGGATTGTCGAGTCTGGTGGCGCCGCAGCCGCTCGCGGTCGCGCCCGCGCTGCTGTCGTTCGATATGCTCGTGATGATCGCGGTCGCCCTGGCCTGCCTGCCCATCTTTTTCACCGGCCACCGCATCGCGCGCTGGGAAGGGGGGTTGTTTCTCGCCTACTACGCGGCGTATACCGCGTTCCTGATTCTGGCTTCGCAACAATACGACGCCTTGCCCGCCTATAGCGCGGTGCTGCTGGAATTCGTAGCACCCCTGACGGCGATTACGGTGTTGGTCATTGCCTGGCGCGAGTGGCGCGCACACCGCAATCACGCGAGGCCGTGACATGCGACAGCAACCGTCTGATTTGATCGTCAGCACCAAATCACCCGCCACGTTGCTGCCGTTGGCGCTAGTCCCTGCAACGCTGTTCGCACTGTTGTTGTACGCGCTGTTCAGCGTTGCGCTGCCATGGACATTTTCCTGGCCGTGGATTCCGTCGCTCGGCATTGAACTCACGGTGCAGGTTGACGGCCTGGCCGCGCAATTTCTGTTATTGATTACCGGCGTCGGCACACTGGTGTTTGTCTACGGCGCGGGCTACCTCGCGGACGATCCAAAACGCGTGCGGGTGTTTGTATTGCTGTTACTGTTTATGGCCGCAATGATCGGCGCGGTCATCAGCGACCATCTCATCGTATTGTTCGTGTTTTGGGAACTGACCAGCGTGCTGTCGTTTCTGCTGGTCGGCACGCACCATGAGGAGGAGTCCAGCCGCAAGTCGGCACAGCAGGCGCTGCTGATTACCGGTCTGGGCGGGTTATTTCTGCTGGCGGGATTCATCCTGCTGAGTGAAATCGGCGGCACTTATTCCATCCAGCAACTCATCGCGCGCACCGCGATGTTGCCCGACGATGGGCGCCTTCCTGCGGCACTTGCGCTGATTTTTGTGGGCGCGTTTACCAAGTCGGCGCAAATGCCGTTTCATTTCTGGTTGCCGAACGCGATGGCCGCACCCACGCCGGTGAGCGCATATCTTCACTCTGCAACGCTGGTCAAACTCGGAATCTACCTGTTGGCGCGGCTCGATGCTGTGTTCAGCGATCTGCCGTTCTGGGAAGTTGCGCTGCTGACCGTCGGCACACTGACGGCGGTGGGCGCCGCGATTCAAACAGTACGCGAGCGTGACTTAAAACGGATTCTCGCCTGGTCCACCGTAGCCACACTCGGCACACTGACCATGCTGGTGGGTTTGCCCGGCAACGGCGCCGCACTCGCGGTCGCCACGCTGTTCTTCGCTCATGCACTGTACAAGGCACCGTTGTTTTTCGTCGCCGGCAATCTCGATCACGGCGCCGGCACACGCGTCATCGATCATCTTACCGGCATGCGCCGCTACATGCCGTGGACCGCCGCCGCCGCGCTACTCGCTGCATTTTCCATGGCCGGCTTGCCGTTGTCGTTCGGGTTTGTCGCCAAAGATGCGCTCACGATCGCCAAGGCCGAAGCGGACGTTTTTTTGCTGGTCAGCTACGCCACGGTCTTCGTCAGTGGTGTGTCGGTTGCGGTCGCCGCGATCGCCGCGATTCGCGTGTTCTGGGGGCGCGACACAGTACCGCGCGAAGTGCATCTGCATGAGGCGCCACTCACCATGCTGCTGCCGCCGCTGGCTCTGGTGACCTTGGCGCTGGTCTTCGGCTTGGCGCCGACGCTGGTCGATCCGTTGCTGGGCGCCGCCGCCCATGCGATCGCGCCCGGCTTCGACGCTGCGGCGGTGGACGCCGCCTACGACGCCGGGCCGGTGATCACCGCCACGCTGAGCGCCCTCGTGCTCGGTATTGGCATTTATCTGGGTTGGGATAGGCTGCATGCGTTGCTCGACCGCGTGCGCATTTTCGACAAGTTGGGCCCGGAATCGTGGTATTGGCGCATATTCAAATTCTTACCGCGCCTCGCCGCATGGCAAACGCGGCAGCTGCAGCATGGGGCATTGCCGCGCTACCTGCTGGTGCTGGTGAGCGCTGTCACGCTGGCGCTGCTCGCGCTGCTGTGGGTTGCGCAGCCAATCTGGATCTGGCCCGCGTGGCACACCTTGACCTGGCCGGTGGCGGAGGCTTGTGCGTTGATCGCCGCCGCGGCTATCGCGTCGTTGTTCATGCGCGATCACTTGGTCTTGCTGTTGGTCAGCGGGTTGGTTGGTTACGGCAGCGCGATATTGTTTTTGTTTACCGGCGCGCCCGATCTCGCCTTCACACAATTTGCCGTTGAGACCGTATTCGTGGTGGTTGCCGCTGCCGTGCTGGTGATGCTGCGGCGTGGCGGATCATTGCCTAATGCAGCGCAACCGGAAGCGCGACTGCGACCGTTTGCGCTGGTGGTTGCGCTTGCCTTCGGCGCGACGCTCACCGTATTGGTGTTGTACACCGCCGGACTCCCGTTCGATGCCGCACTCGCCGATTTCTTCGCCGCGCAAAGTTTGCCGGCCGCGCACGGGCGCAACGTCGTCAACGTGATCATCGTCGATTTTCGCGGCATTGATACCCTGGGTGAAATCAGCGTGCTGCTGTTTGCGTTGCTCGCGGCGCTGCCGTTATTGCGGCTGGCGCACTGCGCACGCGGGAGGGCGACATGAATTCCCGCGCGCTGCTCGCGGAAGTATTGGTGCGCAGGCTTTACATTGTAATTCTGGTGGCCTCCGTGTGGGTGCTGCTGCGCGGCCACAATGCGCCCGGCGGCGGTTTCATCGGCGGCTTGTTAGCGGTCGCCGCCACCGCCGCCTACGCGCTCACGTTCGACGCCACGCGCGCGCTGCAACGACTACCGCTCGGCTCGCTGCGCTTGGCCACGCTCGGCGTGCTGGTGTCGTTGGCCAGCGGCTTACCTGCGTTGTTTCAAAACCTGCCGTACTTGACACATCTGTGGTTCACGCTGCCGCTTGGATTCATGGAGCTGCCGCTGTCGACGGTGATGCTGTTCGACTTGGGCGTGTATCTGTGTGTTTGGGGCGCGCTCGGCGGTTATTGCTTGGCGTTGATACGGGCCATCGAGGTGGTGCCATGATCTGGGCCGTCGCACTCGCGCTGGGCATCGTTATCGCGGCGGGCACCTATTTGGCGCTGTCGCGCGACATGATGCGCTGCCTGATCGGTCTGGCGTTGATCGGCAGCGGCGTAAATCTGTTGGTGTTCGCCGCCGGACGACTCGTCACGCACGTGCCGCCCATTATTCTCGACGGGGAAGCGCAACTGGGTGCAGCGGCGAATCCGCTGCCGCAAGCGCTGGTGCTCACCGCCATCGTCATAGGCTTCGCGTTGTTGTGTTTTTCGCTGGTGCTGGCAGTGCGATTGATGTTGACCACCGGCATCCACGACACCCTGCAGTTACGGGCAGCGGAGCCCGCGCTGACCGACGACCATAAACCCGCGCTGGAGGATGCGCCCTGATGCTGGCGCTGACGCCACTGCTGGTGCCGCTGATCACCGCGTTGTTGTGCACGCTGACCCAATCCGCGCCGCGTTTGCAACACGGCGTCAGCCTGCTGGGGGCACTGGTGTTGCTGGCCTGCACCACACTGTTGCTGCGCCAGGTGGCGCAGGACGGCAGCGTTGCCGTGGTCGCCGGCAACTGGCCGCTGCCGTTCGGCATCGAGTTCGTCGCGGATCGCCTCAGTGCTGCGCTGGCGCTGATCGCCGCCGTGATGGTGACCGTCGCAGTGCTGTGGCAATGGAGTGACGCCGACGCCGCACCCGCATCCCCGACATTGCATCCGCTGCTGCACGGTTTGGCCGCGGGTGTGGGCGGGGCGTTCGTCACCGCCGACCTGTTTAATTTGTACGTGTGGTTCGAGCTCGCGCTGATCTGTGCGCTGGGATTACTCGCGCACGGCGGCAGCGTGCGGCAACTCGATGCGACCCTGAAATATTTCGTGCTCAATGTGTTCGGCACACTGCTGTTGCTCACCGCGGTGGCCTTGCTCTATGCCGTGACCGGGCAGCTCAACTTCGCCGCGCTGGGCCAGGCGATTGCGCAGCTGGAGGTGTCGATCAAACTGCCGTTGCTCGGCTTGCTGCTGCTGGCGTTTCTGATCAAGGCGGCGGCGTTTCCATTTTTTGCCTGGTTACCTGCGTCGTACCACACCCTGCCGGCACCGATGTTGGCGTTGTTTTCCGCGTTGCTGACCAAAGTAGGCATCTACGCGGTGATCCGCATGCTGAGCGATGTGTTCGCACCGGCACCGGATCTGCTGTTCGCCGTGCTGGGCTGGATTGCGGTGTTATCGATGATCACCGGTGTGCTGGGCGCGGCCTATCACTGGGACATACGCCGCATTCTGGCTTTTCACAGCATTAGCCAGATCGGTTACGTCCTGCTCGCCATCGCGCTGGCCTCGCGTGCCGGCAACGCGGCAGCGATCTTTTTTGCGCTCCACCACAGCGTGGTCAAGGCAAGTTTGTTTCTGGTTGCGGCGCTGGTGTTTCGTTACACCGGCCACTATGATCTGCGCCGCTGCGGCGGTTTGTATGCTGCCCGACCGTGGTTAGCCGTTCTGTTCCTGCTATTGGCGCTAGCGCTGGTCGGCATCCCGCCGCTCAGCGGCTTCTGGGGAAAATACCTGATCGTGCGCGAAAGTCTGGCGCAGGGCGCCTACGTGTGGGCGGCGTGTGCGTTGCTGGTCGGTATGGTCACGTTGTATTCGATGATGAAAATATGGCTGGAAGCTTTCTGGAAACCGCATCCCGATAACACATGGCGCACGCCGGGCACTCCGGGCGTGGCACCGGCAGTCATAGGTGTGGCCAGCCTGGCCGCGCTCACGTTATGGGTCGGACTGTTTCCCGAAACGCTTATCGAATTTGCCAACCATGCAGCGGCCGGATTACGGGGAGCCAGATCATGATATTTCACGCGGGGGCGCTCGCAAGACTATCACTGCGCTTCGTCTACCATTGTGTGCTGTCGGGATTCACGACCGCACGGATTATTTTGCGGCGCGAGCGAGCAGCATCCGGATTTGTGCGGCTGAGTTTTGCGCCGATGAGCGAAACCGGCGCAGCCATCCTGGGCGCGATGATTACGTTGACACCGGGCAGCACGGTGGTCGACATCGACCCGCAGAAGCGTGAACTACTGCTGCACCTGCTGGATGTCGGCAGCGCGGACGCGGCGATCGCGTCGATTCGTCACGACTTTGAACGCGACATTGCGCAGTTGTTTCCGGAGCCGCCGACATGATCACTTTTCTCGTAAGCATCGCGTCCCTCTGCGTGCTACTGGGCGCGCTACGCTTCGTGCGCGGACCCACCCACGCCGACCGTATTATCGCGCTCGACATTTTGTTTGCAGCGACCGTGGCCTTGTGCGCGGCAGCGGCGCTTTTCACGCAGCGCGTTCTGTTTCTCGATATCGCCATCGGCGTCACACTGATCGGCTTTGTTACCACGCTCGCGTGGGCGCGCATAGTGGATTTGCGGAGCAATGCGCGCAAACCGTCGGAGCCTCAATCATGAACGCCGCCGGAAACATTCTGTTGGCATTGGGTGCGCTCGTGTTGCTGTTGGCAAGCATCGGGCTATTCCTGCTCCCCGACGCATTGTCACGCCAGCACGCGGCTACCAAGGCTGGATCGCTAGGCATCGTTGGCATCGTGCTCGGCGTCGCACTTATTGGCGGCGACTCCGCCTGGACTGTCCGTGCGCTGGCGATCGTGGCCATCGTCTGGGCGACGCTGCCGGTGGCCTCCCACATGCTGGCGCGCGCGGCTGTGCGCGTACTCAACGCGGATAACCGTCCCACTGATGACACCGACTGAAGCGTGCTATTAGCCGCAGGAAACAAGCCTGCTGGCGTTGGTCCCGGCGCCGAAAGATACTAGATTCCGCAGGTCTCTCCCCCAACCTTCATATATTGATCTTTCTCAATACTAATTGGTGTTACATTCAATTGGTCTTAATGTCGTCCCCGGCCTAGTCTTGTATCCAGCGAGGTGTTGATCGCAACGCTTCAACTCACCAGGAGTTACCAATGTAGAAAATTTGGTGGGGCACGATTTAGCTGATCGTATTGGGTACAAACAGCCGCAGTCGATCAGCGCCACCCCGACGTTGACTGTGTCCGAAAAGCGGAATGCGGGCACGCTATTGCAAGGATGCGATGGATGGCAGCACCAGCAACAACACCAGTGCATCTTTTAGGCACTGGGTCAGGCTCTGGTCGGCATGGGACGGTTCCGCAACGCCGCTGGGATGATTGTGAGCAAAGATGATGGCCGCGACGTCGTGTACATTACAATATTTAATGTATGTCAATAAAGAGGTGGTGCTCCAGGAGGGAAGCGCTATTCATAAGCCTGGGAATAGCGGCGAAGGTTTGAGAGAGTTTTAGTCTATCGATAGAATAACAGAGGTGCTTTGCCCATATTGGTAAAAAGGACTATGGTATGCTGCGTCGTGCGCGACTAGTGGAAGGGGTCTCACTGAGCCCGACCATTGTGACAGAATAAGAAAAATTGATCACCGCGGAAAATGATAGATAAATGCTGGTTAGATGATTCGGGGTTTTGAGACGTTCAATAGGTTATATCGTAAAATATGCCATTTTGAGGGCTTGTCCTTAATACGAGCCAAATTGGCTCATCAAACTACATTGTTATATGGATGTTGATGCTCGAGATTGCTTAGGAAGAATGGTGGAGGGAATCGGAATCGCTTGGTTGATATGTAGAGCGTGGGTTGGAAGCAACTGCGAGGAGCGATTTTTCGTTCCATCTGCGTTCCACCCACGTTCCACGGATCCGACATAACAGATCATGAGAGACAAGCAACCAAATTCATGAATTCCACAAATTTCATTGAAAATCAATGTATAATGCGGTCTTTGATGGTCTGGGGTGGTTTCTTAAGTGGTGCCGAGGAGAGGACTTGAACCTCCATGGGGTTTCCCCCGCTAGCACCTGAAGCTAGTGCGTCTACCAATTTCGCCACCTCGGCATGGTGGTGTATAGGCCGCGCACTTTACAAGGATGCGGTTAGATTGTCAAATAGCCGCTACAAGTTCGCACTGGAAACTGGCGAACTACTAAATTACATACATAGGAAGGAAAATCAACAACATGGCATCACGCAAAACCGTGGTCGACCCTTACGCCGATCGCGAGGCCGAAAAATACGAACGCCCCATCCCGAGCCGGGAAGTGATTATGGAGGTTCTGGCCAAAGAAGACGGGCCGATGAGTTTCGCGCGCATCGCGGGACTATTGAACCTGGAGGATGAGACCGATCTCGAGGCGCTGCGCCGTCGTCTGCGGGCGATGGAGCGCGATGGCCAGGTGGCTAAAAACCGGCGCGACAGTTACGGCTTGGTACAGAAAATGTCACTGATCAGTGGCCGGGTGACAGGACACGCCGATGGTTATGGCTTCCTGATTCCGGACGATGGCAGCGAGGATTTGTTCTTGTCGGCGAAGCAGATGCGCGCCCTGTTACACGGCGACCGGGTGCTGGCGCGGGTATCGGGTGTCGATCGCCGTGGCCGTCGCGAGGGCGCTGTCGTTGAGGTGCTTGAGCGCGCCAATAATCAAGTCGTCGGCCGTTTCATTCTGGAACACGGCGTCGGGATTGTGGTGCCGGACAATAAGCGCATTACCCAGGATATTCTGGTTCCCGCTGAGTATCGCGGTGGTGCTACCGATGGCCAGATCGTGCTGGCGGAGATAGTCGAGCAGCCTAGCTCCCGTGCGCAGCCGATCGGTAAAATTGTTGAAATCCTGGGTGACCACATGGCGCCTGGGATGGAGATCGACATTGCCATCCGCGCTCATCAATTACCGCTCGAATGGCCAAAAGAGGTGGAGCAGGAGATCGCGGGGCTCAAGCGCGACGTGCCAGAAGAAAGCAAACTGGGGCGCGTGGATTTGCGCCAGTTGCCATTGGTGACGATTGATGGTGAAGACGCCCGTGACTTTGACGATGCGGTGTATTGCGAGCGTCAGGGCAAGGGATGGCGCCTGTTGGTGGCAATTGCCGATGTGTCACATTATGTGAATCCTGTCACCTCACTGGATAAAGAAGCGCGTAATCGCGGCAACTCGGTTTATTTCCCGGGTCGGGTGATTCCGATGCTGCCGGAGATTCTGTCCAATGGCCTCTGTTCACTCAATCCTAAAGTGGATCGTTTGTGCATGGTCTGTGATATGGAAATCACTCCCAGCGGCACGGTGAAACGTTATGAGTTTATTGAAGCGGTGATGTGTTCGGCAGCACGGTTGACGTACACCGAGGTTGCCGCAATGGTGGTTGATCGTGACGTGGAATTGCGGCGCACGAATGAACATTTGGTACCGTATCTGGAAAATCTCTATGAGTTGTACAAAGTGTTTCGTGGTCAGCGCGACAAGCGCGGTGCGATCGATTTTGAAACCACCGAGACACGTATCATGTTCGGCGGCGACCGCAAGATCGAGAAAATTGTGCCGGTGGAACGTAACGACGCACATCGCTTGATCGAGGAATTCATGATCGCGGCGAATGTTTGCGCTGCCGAGTTCCTGTTGAAAAACGAAATCCCGGCCCTGTATCGCGTCCACAGCGGTCCTTCCGAGGAAAAACTGGCCAATTTGCGTGATTTTCTCAGTGAGTTAGGTCTGAGTCTGGGCGGTGGCGAAGAACCTGAACCGAAGCACTACGCCAAGTTGTTGGCCAGTATCGCCGACCGGCCGGATGTGCATTTGATTCAGACCGTGATGCTGCGCAGCTTGAGTCAGGCGGTGTACAGTCCGGAAAACATCGGCCACTTTGGCCTATCGTTTGAATCCTATACCCACTTCACCTCGCCGATCCGCCGCTATCCGGATTTGCTGGTGCATCGCGCACTGCGTCATCTGGTGCGCCGTCAGCCGGTGAATCGTTTTGAATACGGCGTCGCTGAGATGTTGTCTTTCGGTGAGCATTGCTCGATGACCGAGCGGCGTGCCGATGATGCGACGCGTGATGCCGTCGATTGGTTGAAATGCGAATACATGATGGATCGCGTTGGCGAGGAGTTCGATGGCATTATCAGTAGCGTCACGAGCTTTGGTATCTTTGTTTCGCTGAATGAGATTTTTGTTGAGGGTTTGGCGCACATCACCGCTTTCCCGCTAGATTATTATCACTATGATCCGGCGCGTCATCGCCTGGTGGGTGAGCGCAGCCACCGTAGCTATCGGCTGGCCGACAAGGTGCGGGTCAAGGTGGCGCGGGTCGATCTCGATCGTCGTCGTATCGACTTTGAATTGGTCGAGGATGGCGTCGTCGTGCCCTCATCGGCCGATGCCGATAAAGGCAAACGCAAACCTGGTGGACGGTCCGGTAAGGGCAAGCCCGCTACTGTTGGCGAGCATAAGGCCAAACGCCAAGCGACGAGTGCGCCCAGAGGCAAGGGTGGTAAGAAAACGGCCAAGGCTGATTCGGACAAGAAGCCGGACTCCGGCGGAGGGACCAAGAAGAAGCGCCGAGGCCGCCGGTGAGTCGCTGTGTTTATGGTATCCACGCCGTTTCGGCGGCCTTGCGGCGTCCTGGTGCGGTGCAGGAGTTATTGATCGCCGAGGATGGGCGCATGAACCCTCGCCTGACCAAGCTGCTGGATCAGGCCAGAAATGCCGGGGTCACTCTCCGCAAGGTGAAGCGCGAGGCTCTGGATGACGCCGCCGAGGGGGAGCGTCATCAGGGGGTCGTGGCCATGTTGAGTGGCGCCGAGCCCCCGGTTGTGGCCGGTCACCTTGAGGATTTGCTGGAGGGGCTCGATCATCCGGCCTTCTTGTTGATCCTGGATGGGGTGCAGGATCCCCAAAACCTGGGGGCCTGTCTGCGCTCGGCGGATGCCGCTGGCGTTGATGCCGTCATCGTCCCCAAGGACAAGGCTGCGGGTCTTACGCCCGTCGTCCGTAAGGTCGCTTGTGGCGCTGCTGAAAGCGTGCCCTTCTTCCAGGTGACCAATCTGGCCCGTACGCTACGGGACTTGCAGGAACGAGGTATTTGGTTGATTGGTGCGGCCGGTGAGTCCGAGGCTAGCCTTTACCAGACCGATCTGAAAGGGCCGTTGGCATTGGTGATGGGCGCGGAGGAGCAGGGGATGCGGCGCTTGACCCGCGAACACTGTGACTTGTTAGTTCACATTCCGATGGCCGGTAGCGTTGAAAGCCTTAATGTCTCTGTCGCGACGGGCATTTGTCTGTTTGAGGCGGTGCGGCAAAGAACACGAGGCTAGTAGTCTGCCGGGTTGCGTTAACCGTTCTACCACGGACGGGAGAAACCCGTCCGTGGTACCTCTGTTGGTAAAGCGGTTTCACGGGAAACGTGCAGACGTTATGCGTGCGATGTCTTGCTGCCACTTACGTGGTCATTGCCGGACAGGCTGCAATCGTGATAGGTCTCATCACACTTTACGTCTTTACCGAACGCCGCCTCGACTTCAAACGGGAACGTTCCGCAGCGATTGCGCATGGAACTGTCGCAGGTTCGATAGTTGACGCTTGAGTAAAGCGGATCAAAGCCTAAGATGCCGGTTAGCATCGGGTAAATCGCAATGATCGGCAGATAGGCATGCCAACCCAAATCGGTCCTTTGGTAGAGGTCAACGAGCACGACGGCGATGAGACCGCTGCCAATGATGACACGCAGTATCCGATCCCAGAGACCGACGTTCTGAAGTGCGCCGAGTTTTTTAGTATCGGTAAACATAGTTCTCACCTCCTTGTTTTGCTTTCGGCAACGAATGGTGCCGAATTATTATTAAACGCCAATGTGGCTTAAGTATCTGTGACAAACTCACTGATCAAGGCCGTGACTGATGTTTTGTAATTTCTCTGGATTTAGAATCTGCACTTTGCCCCTGCTTAGGCGAACTAATCCATGATGTTCAAATTCTTTTAGTAAACGGCTGACAACCTCACGGGCAGTACCGAGATCCATCGCCAACGCTTGGTGAGTGGTCTTGATGACGAGGCGGCCGCCGTTGGCGCGCAACAGCAGCAGATGTGCCAACCGCTGATTCAGGGGACCGAAGGCGACCGCTTCGAGCAGATCGACGATGTTGTTCACGCCATCGCTGATGCCGGCGAAAACAAATTGACGGAAGTTATCAAATTGAGCGAGTGCGTGCTGAAAATGCGTGGCGGCCAGCAGCAATAGCTGGCAGTCCGTTTCCGCAACGCCTGCGGCCGGATAGTCATGACCGCCGAGCAGGCAACTGTTGGTGAGGATACAGGAATGACCGCTGTCCACTCTGAATAGCACGATTTCGTGTCCATCGGCGCTGACTTTCTGCACCCGTATCGTCCCTTCCAATGTGAGAATAAACTCGTCACAGGTGGCGCCGGCGTGAAACAGCGGCGCACCGGCAAGCACGCTGATCACCCGTCCATGTTCAGCAAGAAAACTGAAGAGGGGGCTCCCGGGTTCACCAAGTGCCGGAAAACTGCTGGCTAGACGGCGGATGAGTGCCGCAGTCATCACAATAACCGTTGATATTGAGGATGGTTTGGCGCGCTGGAGTTACTGGTATCAAACCGTGTTGTCTACCTGTGAGAGGAGTTCGGTGTTGACCCCGTATTCATCGCGAGTACCAACCGATAACGACTTGTAACGTCTGAGTCTGGTCCATAATTTCCATATTTTTCATCATGCTGGCTTCCTTCCTGTTGAAACTCAGCCTAATTTAGAGGCACTTTAATAATAGCATATGGGGATGAAATGCTTATTTGAGCCTCCAGCTCAGGCCCTTTGCACGGTTGAAGAGAATAAACGAGGTGCTGACCTTCAAGGATTACAAGCCACTCCTTCGGTAAACCCGCAAGAACGGGGTATGGGATGATTGGGCGGCTCGGCTGGGGGGCAGCCACTCAAGCCCCGAATTAATTGTTTTCTTAGGGAAAGTCCATTAAAATACCGGGCCTTGCCATTCCCCTTGGGGATGGTACTCCTTGTCTTACCGCATGGTGCGGAAGACTGCTTAAACCGTGAGGAGCGTTTTAGCATGAGACATTATGAAGTTGTATTCCTGGTTCACCCGGATCAAAGTGAGCAGGTGCCCGCCATGATTGAACGTTATCGCTCGATGATCGAGGGCGATGCCGGCAAAATTCATCGTTTGGAAGATTGGGGCCGTCGTCAGCTGGCCTATCCTATCCAGAAGGCGCACAAGGCTCACTACGTGTTGATGAACATAGAGTGTACCGACCATGTCATCACCGAGCTGGGCAATGCCTTCCGTTTCAATGACGCCGTGATTCGCAACATGATTATCCGTCGTGAAGAAGCGGTTACCGACGCTTCTCCGATGTTGAATCGCAAGGATGACGAGCGCGAAGAGCGTTTCGAAGCCCGCGAAGCGGTTGACGCTTAAGTCGTTTGGAGAATCAGTGGTGCCTGGCCGGAATTATTTGTAAAGCGGCCGAAACGCGTTACTCACCGGCTGGCGTCCCGCTTACCCGCTTCACCTTGGAACATCGTTCCAGGCAAGCAGAAGCAGGCATGGAACGCGAGGCATATTGCAAGATAGTTGTGATTGCCGCCGGTGATGAGTTAACGAAAACCGCAGTTCGATTACAGATCGGACAGTTAGTTGAAATCAGCGGTTTTGTAACTCGCGCCGACAGTCGCCAAGGGCAGAGTAGACTGATTCTACATGCACAGCGTATTGAATTAGGGTAGGGGCGGGATTTAAACCCGTTCCACGCAAACAAACAGAATTTATTTTAGGAGATCAACATGGCACGTCAATTTCGTCGTCGCAAGTTTTGCCGCTTTACCGCTGAAGGCGTAAAGGAAATCGATTACAAAGACATCGGTACCTTGCGTCAGTACATCACTGAGACCGGCAAGATCGTTCCAAGCCGGATCACGGGTACCAACGCGCGTTATCAGCGTCAGCTCTCTACTGCAATCAAGCGCGCCCGTTTCCTGGCCTTGTTGCCGTACAGCGATTCGCATTAATAGTTGTTGTGTCTCATGCCTTGGGTGCGGGACGGAGTTAAAAAGATAAAGGGCGCTTTAAGGTAATGTTAGCGATTGCGCGCTTTATCATGCGCGGCCCATGGCAGGCTATTCTCGCAGTGGCCGTCATGGCACTGTTCTCCCTGGTGCCGATCCTGGGAGTACTGAGCGTGTTGAGCGGTGCTGCCGTTGCGCTGGTGACATTACGCATGGGGGCGCAGCGCGGATTATCGGTGTTTTGCGGCGCTGGCTTGCTGATGGGGTTGGTCATGTTTCTGGTACAGGGACAAGCCGGATTCGCAGTTGCCGTGTTGTTCGGGTTGGTATTGTGGCTGCCGCTGTGGTTGTTGGCGCTGCTGTTACGCAAAACTCAATCCTGGCCGTTAACGCTGGATGCGGTGGCGGCGATCGGCATCGCAGGTGTGCTGGTGATGTATGGCATATTTGCCGATCCGGCGCAGTTCTGGCAACAGGTGTTGAAGTCGGTGATGGACACCATGGCGAACCAGGGCGGTATGGGGCAGATGGACGCGCTTCGCGACCAATTGCCGCGGATTGCCGATTGGATGACCGGATTTTTGTCCGGGGCAGTGGTGCTCGGTTTGATTAGCAGCCTGATGGTGGGGCGCTGGTGGCAGGCGGTGCTGTACAACCCTGGCGGGTTTCGGCAGGAGTTTCTGGCCTTGCGCCAGAGTCAGACGGCCGCTGTGATTGCGTTAGCGATTGTGGTGCTGGGATTGGCGGGATCGGGTGCCATGGCCGATATCGCCAGAGACTCTGCGGTTGTGGTGATTGTAATCTACAGCATCTTTGGTCTGGCCCTGACGCATGCAATCGTCGCTATTACCGGTGCCAGTATTGGGTGGTTGATTGGTTTATATGTGGTGGCGTTCGTTTTGTTGCCCCATGTGATGATAGTGCTGTCGGTGATGGGTTTGGTCGACAGCTTTGTGGATTTCAGGTCCAGATTGAAGCCGGTGGTGAAAACGCCCGGCGACAATCATGATCCGAATTGAATTTTGATTTTTTGATGAATTGACATTGAGCAGAGGTGCGAGATGGAAGTAATTTTGCTGGATAAGGTCCAAAACTTGGGTAACTTGGGCGACACCGTCAAGGTCCGTCCTGGCTATGGTCGTAATTTTCTGATTCCACGCGGCAAGGCTGTCACGGCCAACGCAGCGAATCGGGCCGTTTTCGAACAACGCCGCAAAGAGCTGGAAAAGAAGGTGGCCGAGGAATTGGCCGCCGATCAGGCGCGCGCTGCCAAAATCAATGGCTTGACCGTTGAAATTGCACGTCGTGCGGGTGATGAAGGCAAGCTGTTTGGCTCCGTGGGTACTGCCGATGTGGCGGCTGCCGTGGCGGCCAAGGCCGGTATTCCGGTAGCCAAGCACGAAGTGCTGCTGCCAGAAGGCCCGATGCGTGCCATCGGTCAGTATTCCATCGATCTGCAACTGCATGCCGATGTGACTGCGACCGTGACCGTTAACGTCGTCGCTGAAGCCTAATCACAGGCACTCAGACGCGGCGGACGAGAGGGTATCCCTCTCTCCGCCGCGTTTTTATTTCCAGAGGCTGCTTTTCCGACCGTGGCTTGTCGTTGTAAACTGCCTTAAGTAGTTCACTCAATAAATCGGATTCGCCATGCCTGAAGTATCGCGTGTTGTCGTCCGGACGGATGAGGCCACAGAGGCCTTCAAAATCCCGCCCCATTCCATTGAAGCCGAGCAGTCCCTGCTGGGCGGTTTGATGCTGGATAACGCCTCCTGGGAACAGGTGGGAGATATGGTCAGCGACGATGATTTTTATCGGCGGGATCACCGGCTGATTTTTCAGGCGGTGCGCGATCTGGCCGACGAATCGACGCCCTTCGATGTGGTCACGCTTTCTGAGTGGTTGGAAAAGCGGAATCAACTGGATCAGGCGGGTGGCCTGGCTTATCTGGGCATGCTGGCGAATAACACGCCCAGCGCCGCTAATATCAAGGCCTATGCTGAGATTGTGCGCGAACGTTCCGTGCTGCGGCAATTGATTCATGTCGGTACTGAAATCAGCAACAGCGGCTTTGTCACCGAAGGTAGAAAAAGCGAAGAACTGCTCGATAATGCCGAGCGGCTGGTATTTGAAATCGCAGAACAAGGCGCGCGCGGCAAGGGTGGTTTTGCCGCGATTAAGGATGTTTTGACGGAAGTCGTCGATCGTATCGATGAGCTCTTCCAGCAAGACAATCCATTGACAGGCATCCCTACAGGATTCAGTGATTTCGATGAGAAGACATCAGGATTGCAGAAGGGGGACTTGATCATCGTTGCGGGTCGTCCCTCGATGGGTAAGACCAGCTTTGCGATGAATATTGCCGAACATGCGGTGATCAAAACTGAAAAGCCCGTTGCCGTATTCAGCATGGAAATGTCCGCCGCGCAATTGGCGATGCGTATGTTATCGTCGCTGGGTCGCATCGACCAACATAAAGTGCGTACCGGTAAACTGGATGATGAAGATTGGCCACGGCTGGCTTCGGCGGTAGGTTTGCTGGCTGAGAAGCCGCTATTTATTGACGATACTCCCGCCTTATCGCCTAACGAATTGCGTACTCGTTGCCGCCGCTTGACGCGTGAACATGGTCAGCTAGGTTTGATACTGATCGATTACCTGCAACTGATGCAGGTGCCTGGCAACAAGGAAAATCGTACTGCAGAAATCTCCGAAATCTCGCGCTCGTTGAAGAGTTTGGCCAAGGAACTACATGTGCCCGTCATCGCATTGTCGCAGCTTAATCGGGGCTTGGAGCAACGTCCGAATAAACGCCCGGTGATGTCTGATTTGCGCGAATCCGGTGCTATCGAACAGGATGCCGATATTATCGTCTTTATTTATCGTGATGAAGTCTACAATGAAGACAGTCCGGATAAAGGCACGGCTGAAATCATTATCGGCAAACAGCGTAATGGGCCGATTGGCACCACTCGGCTGACGTTCCTCGGTAAATACACCCGCTTTGAAAATTTCATTTCTGATCATTACTCTAACGAGGGTTATGCATGACACCGGCGGTCGAGGCGCATATCGACCTCACGGCCCTGCGGCATAATCTGGAACGAGTCCGCCAATCTGCGCCAGGACGGCGCATCATGGCTATTATCAAGGCTAATGCTTATGGTCACGGCATCGTTCGTGTAGCCGGGGCGTTAAGTGATGTTGATGCCCTTGCGGTTGCCAGACTGGAAGAAGCCTTGCAGTTGCGCCAGGCGGGTATTGTTACGCCGATTGTCTTGCTCGAAGGATTTCTTGAGGCCAGTGAGCTGAGCGAAATCGTGGCTCATGATTTGCAGGTGGTCATTCATCACGAGTATCAGGTGCAAGTGCTGGAGCGGGCACGGTTGGCAAAACCAGTGGTCGCCTGGCTCAAGATTGATACCGGCATGCATCGTCTGGGCGTGAGAATCGATCAAGCACCAGCACTTTGGCAGCGTCTTCAGCGTTGCAGCGCAGTGGGTGAGTTGCGGGTGATGACACATCTTGCGAGCGCGGATGATCGCAGCAGTGAACAGACTGAACAACAATTGGAAAAGTTTCGTCACGCCATTAGCGGAATGGATGGTGCTATGAGCATCGCCAATTCCGCCGGTATTCTGGGTTGGCCGCGCAGTCATGGCGATTGGGTGCGGCCTGGGATCATGCTGTATGGCGTTTCTCCATTCATGGCCGGGAAGGGTGAGGAAGAAAGTTTGCACCCCGTGATGACCTTGCATTCGCGCTTGATTGCCATCAATCAGGCACGCACAGGGGATGCCATTGGTTATGGTGCCAGTTGGGTGTGTCCAGAAGATATGCTGGTGGGCGTTGTCGCTTGTGGTTATGGTGATGGCTATCCGCGCCATGCGGTGCCTGGCACGCCGGTGTTGGTGAACAACATCCGCGTGCCATTAATTGGTCGCGTGTCGATGGACATGATCTGTGTCGACCTGCGACAACAACCACGCGCAGATGTCGGTGATCCTGTCGTGCTCTGGGGCAAAGGGTTGCCCGTAGAAGAGGTGGCGATTCGTGCCTCGACGATTCCTTATGAGCTGTTGTGTGGAGTGACTGGGCGGGTATTTTTTACCGAGCGCAACTGAAATAAATTCCCAACAGTCAGTCGTAGGGGCGATTCATGAATTGCCACAACAGGAATCCCGAAGCCACAAAACAAAAAAGCCCCTCTAGAGGGGCTTTTGAGTGTTTCTATCCTGCGCGGCTTATGGGAAGCTTGGTGCAGTACCGAAAATCGCCGGCCAAACAGTTGGCGATGTAGGCGTCGGTACATTGGTCAAAGTTTGGCTTGCGCTGCTGCTCGTGGTTATGTTGGTGAGTGCTTGAGCAGTGGTCGCCAGGCCACTGGTATCCTCGGCGACCCAGCTTGTGGAAATCGTGTCGGCATCGCTCCACGAAACTGTCTTACCGTTAAGTACTGCTGAACCGGCAGTGGTAATCTTTTCGCTAACAAAGTAGTTACCGAATGGGAACGGAAATGGAACAGAATTACCCGCGTAACCACCTGCCTGTTTGTGTACGAAGCCTTGCTTGGCGTTGGCGTTTGGTGCGTTGGGGATCGGAATTGTCTGCGATATTTCCATGGTGTGGCCGATGACAGTATCGGTGTCAGGGGTAAGACCGCCGCTTGCGAATGCGGTATAGTCAGTGTATTTAAAGGTTGATTGATAATCAGGTTTGTCAAAGGTCTGCGTCAGACGCACCTTGAACATCTCAGTTGCCGGAGTCGGCGTTAGTGGCTGGTTGAAGCCGGTCATCGCTGGGTTGCTGAAACGCATCATAGCGCTTTGTACTTCGGCTTGATCGGTAAACCCTTGGGCTGCGTCGCGAACCACTTGCTTTGAGGCCACTCCTTGAGTAATCCCCGAGGAACTACCCAGAGCAAACGGAACAAAGGACTCAGCTGCAAACGCCTTGCCTGATGGGCCGCCCGCACCGCTTGGATCAGTAACGATCATGCGAACATAGGTGTAATCAGGTGTTTTCACTTCTTCTTGGAGAAAACCCTTGTCAGAAGCCAAGGTTTTACAGCTCACCCCAGGTTTTGAGGAGCAGGAAGAACTGGTGTCAATTGCGCCGGAGGCATTGGTGGTCCAGCCATCGAACGCCAAAGGTGCGGCAGCAAGGACGAACCCAGGTGCGCAAATTGTCGAGAAACCAAGTACAATCAATACCTTAGAATTATGCTTCATACCCCAATCCCCTGCGAGTTATTAGTTATACCGAGAACGAACCCCAAACAATCAATCGTTTCTTGGTTTATATATTCGTATAACAATGTACATCATCCTGGGAATAATTGTCTATAGCCTATTTAAATTTGTGCATTGCCTGGAGTGTGGGCGAATTACCAAAGTTAAAGGGGGAGAAGTGAGGGTGGCTTTTATAGTTGGCCCGGTCTTTGCACCTAATCAGTTAAGCAGGGAATAAGGTTCCGGACCGCCAAAATATCGTCACCCAGATCAAGGAGAATTACCAGTGGCAAAACCAATTGATAACAACGGGTTACAAAATCTAACCCAGAGTCATGCGTCGCGGCTGGGTAATCAGCTCGATCTCAATCAGGTGTCAACAAGTGATCAGGCGTCAACGGTTGCCAGCGGGCGGCAAGATGATGCCGTAACCGTGAGCCGTGCAGCTGAGGTGCTGAATCGAAAGGATGACAGTCGAGGTAATGGGGTGATCCAGTCGGCTGAACATGCTTCACAGGTCGCACAGACCCTCCGCGGCCTGTTTGAAGGCAATAGCGGCCTGGCTCTGGCGGCCCAGGCCAAAAACGTATCCAGTGAATTAATGCTCCTCCTCAAGACAGGGTAACCCGCCCTTTCAGTAGGGGCACGGCGCACCGTGCCCCTACCATCGTTGGGCGCCAGAATGGCGCCTTTTTTATGCGTAGGCTTTTGCGCCATTCTCGTTTAGCACCTATGATGGGCGCACTCTCGATTTCTTTAGTTAACCTAAGATGCAAGATCGCCATATTACGTTGTTCGTTCCTGGTTTATTCGGCGCGGAAGCGGTTCGCTGTACTTCGGGGGCCTTAGATGGCTTGGCGCTGGCTCATTTGGAGCGCTGGTTAGCCCGCAGCGAGCAGCACTCATGCGTTCCTGGATTTATGGAGGCGCTGTTCTTGTTGTTTGGCATCTCTGCGGTCGCTGATCAGGATTTGCCAGTCGCTGAAATTACGCGTATTACGGATGGCGTGCGTGGTGATGGGGTATGGTTGCGGGCAGATCCTGTGCATTTGAAACCGGATCGCGATCGATTGGTGATGTTTGATAATTGTGAGTTGTTGATTCAGCCGCAGGAGGCGCAACAACTTGTGCGTGAGTTCAACGCCGTGTTTCGTGACGATGGTATGGAATTGTTTGCGCCCCATCCTTTACGTTGGTATTTACGATTGTCGCAACGGCCGCAGGTGCGAACGCGACCGTTGAATGCTGTGATCGGGCAGGATGTCGATCCCAATTTGCCGCAAGGCTCGCAGGCAATGGCGTGGCATCGCGTGATGAATGAAGTCCAGATGATATTTCACAGTTCCGAGGTGAATCGACGTCGACAATTAGGGGGCAAACCAGAGATTAACAGCCTATGGTTTTGGGGTGGTGGGGAACTTGTTAGTTGTCAGTCTGTGCCTTGGACGCACGTGTGGTCAAATGAGCCGCTGACTCAGGCCTTGGCATCTTATTCAGATGTGAAAGTAGATGGTTTGCCGCCCACCGCTGCGGAGTGGTTGGCGTTGTCGACGGAGGGTGGGCAGCATCTGGTGGTGTTGGATGGTGCGGTAAAGACCGGTCAATTTGGCGATATTGAGGGCTGGCGAAATTTTATTGATGCGTTTGTCAGTGAATGGGTGTCTGAACTGAGTTCGGCATTGGGTGAGCAGAAAATAATGAGTATACGGCTGGTGACTGATGCGGGGTTTGAATGGCGGATCACGGCGCGAAATCAGCGCCGTTGGTGGCGACGCCGACGCAGCCTATTGAGTTACGTGCAGTGAATATGACAGTAAAAAAAATTATTCGCCGCGCCATTCCAGATCGGATGCCTACGTTCTCGAAGCCGCTGCATCCGGTATTGGTTCGGTTATATGCCGCCCGCAAGGTCGGTGGTGATCTGGAGTTGGAACGCGGGCTGGAGCGTTTGGCACCGGTGGGTGCGTTGCACAATATCGAACGTGCCACTGAAATTTTGGTGGACGCCATTGAAGATCAGCGGCGGATTTTGGTGGTGGGCGATTTTGATGCCGATGGTGCGACCAGTAGCGCGCTTGCAGTACGCGCCTTGCGCCTGTGCGGCGCTGCTGAGGTGGATTTTTTGGTACCTAATCGTTTTGAATATGGCTATGGTTTGACGCCGGAGATTGTCGCGGTGGCGGCTCGCTGGCAACCGGATGTGCTGGTGACGGTGGATAATGGTATCGCCAGCGTAGAAGGTGTTGCAGCGGCAAAGCGGCTGGGTATGCAAGTGATCGTCACCGACCACCATTTGCCAGGCGCGATTTTGCCAGCGGCGGATGCTATCGTTAATCCTAATCAGTCCGGATGCCGGTTCCCAAGTAAGAATCTCGCTGGCGTGGGTGTGATTTTTTACGTGATGTTGGCGTTACGCGCCGCGTTACGTGCGAATGGCTGGTTTGAACGCCGCAGTGTTGCAGAGCCGAACTTGGGGCAGCTGTTGGATTTGGTGGCCTTGGGCACTGTGGCTGATGTGGTGCCACTTGATCATACTAATCGTATTTTGGTGGCGCAAGGTTTGGCGCGGATTCGGAAAGGTGCGTGTAGTCCGGGAATTTCAGCGCTATTGGAAGTCGGTGGACGTACACAAGCACAAGCGGTAGCTTCAGACTTGGGATTTATTGTCGGGCCACGGTTGAACGCCGCAGGCCGCTTGGAAGACATGTCGATTGGCATTCAGTGTTTATTGACAGATGATCGTGCGCAGGCATTACGTCTGGCGCAGGAGCTCGATCGTCTCAATCGTGAGCGGCGATCGATTGAACAGGAGATGCAGGAACAGGCGCTGTCGCATCTGGCGCAAATGCAGTTGGAAGATGGTGCTGAATTGCCGAGTGGTTTGTCGTTATTTGATGAAGACTGGCATCAAGGTGTGATCGGGATTCTTGCGTCACGGATCAAGGATCGCTTTCATCGACCCGTGATTGTGTTTGCGAGTGCCGGCGCCAGGGAGATCAAGGGTTCGGCGCGTTCGGTGTCCGGCTTTCATATTCGTGATGGGCTGGATAGTATCGCCACCCGTTATCCGGGACTGATTACCAAGTTTGGTGGCCATGCCATGGCGGCGGGTTTGAGTCTTAAGCAGGATCGTCTTGAAGAATTCCAGGCGGCTTTCGATGAAGAAGTCAGGCGCCATTTGTCAACCGAGGATTTGCAAGGCGTGATCTGGAGCGATGGTGCGCTCGGAGCTGAGGATATTAATTTGGACTTGGCGGATGAGTTGCGTCATGCCGGTCCCTGGGGGCAGGGATTTCCTGAACCGGTGTTCGATGGTGAATTCGGTGTCATCAACCGGCGTATTGTGGGTGAGCGCCATCTGAAATTGGTGCTCAAAATGGCAGACGGTCGATCCATTGATGCCATTGCCTTTAATCACAATGACAGCGACTGGCCGCAGGGCACAGAGGCGGTACGGATCGCCTATAAACTCGATATTAACGATTATCGGGGGCAACGTAGCCCACAGTTGATTGTGGATTACCTGGAGCCGGTGTGATTTGGTTGTAGTATCGCCACAATAGTATCGTTAGCCCCGTGGCTGGTGTAAAATCAGCCGCTTTTGAGCAGCCAGAATCGAAGCCATGGAAGTTAATGCTATTTATCGCCGTATCAAGGACATGCAGGGGCGCGCCGACGCTCTGAGGGGGTATCTTTGACTTCGATGCCAAACGCGAGCGTCTTGAAGAGGTCCGGCGGGAACTAGAAGTTCCGGATGTCTGGAACAATCCCGAGCGCGCCCAGCAACTGGGTAAGGAGCGGGCGCAGCTGGAGCAGATCGTCGGTTTGCTGACGAGCATCCGCGATGCCCTGACCGATGCCGATGAATTGTTGCAGATGGCTGAAGGCGAGAACGACGAAGATGCTGTCGCCGCTGTGGTGGCCGATCTTGATCTGCAAGATAAGCAGCTGGCGGATCTCGAGTTTCGCCGTATGTTTGCGGGCGAGATGGACCCCAACAACGCCTTCCTTGATATTCAGTCAGGTTCCGGTGGCACCGAGGCGCAGGATTGGGCATCGATGCTGTTGCGTATGTATTTGCGCTGGGGTGAGCGGCGCGGCTTTAAGACAGAGATGATTGAAGCATCCGACGGCGAAGTGGCGGGTATCAAAAGCGCCACGATTCGTTTTGAAGGACCGTATGCCTTTGGCTGGCTGCGCACCGAGACTGGCGTGCATCGCCTGGTGCGTAAATCACCGTTTGATTCCGGTAACCGGCGTCATACCTCATTTGCCTCAGTGTTTGTGTCGCCAGAAGTCGATGACGACATCGACATCGAAGTCAATCCGGCTGATTTGAAAGTGGATACTTACCGCGCCTCGGGTGCCGGTGGTCAGCACGTTAACCGTACCGAATCTGCGATTCGTATTACGCACATGCCGAGCGGCATTGTCGTCGCTTGCCAAAGCGATCGTTCGCAGCATAAAAATCGTGCAACGGCGATGAAGCAGTTGAAGGCCAAGTTGTACGAAATGGAAATGCAAAAACGTCGTGGTGCGTTACAGGTGATTGAAGATAGTAAGTCAGACGTGTCATGGGGTAATCAGATTCGTTCCTATGTGCTGGATCAGTCGCGGATCAAGGATCTGCGTACCGGTGTCGAGACGGGAAATACCCAGGCCGTGCTGGATGGCGATTTGGATGATTTTATCGAGGCTTCGCTTAAGAGCGGACTCTAAGACGGGAAACTAACATGACAGACCAACAACAACCCGACGAACATCGACTGATTGCCGAACGCCGCGCCAAACTGGCGGCAATTCGTGAAAAAGGTGTGGCGTTTCCCAGTGATTTTCGCCGCAATGTGATGGCCGGTGAACTGCATGCTGAATACGGCAACAAAAGCGCTGAGGAGCTGGAAGCCAATCCGGTGCGGGTGAGTGTTGCAGGCCGGATGATGGCCAAGCGGGTCATGGGCAAGGCGAGTTTTGCCCAGATTCTGGATCAATCTGCGCGCATACAATTGTTTGTGCAGCGCGACAGCGTTGGTGAAGAAATATATCAAGAATTCAAAGGCTGGGATGTGGGTGACATCCTCGGCGCTGAAGGCGTGTTGTTTGTCACCAAAACGGGCGAGTTGTCGATCAAGGTCGATGTCATTCGTCTGTTGACCAAATCGTTGCGGCCGTTGCCGGAAAAATTCCACGGTCTGACTGATCAGGAGACGCGTTACCGTCAGCGTTATCTTGATCTGATCATGAACGATGTGGCGCGTGAAACGTTCCGCATTCGCACCCGCATTGTGCAATATATCCGTCGTTTTCTCGATGATCGTGGCTTCCTGGAAGTTGAAACGCCGATGATGCACTCGATTCCGGGCGGTGCGACGGCGCGGCCGTTTGTGACTTATCACAACGCCCTGGATCTCGAAATGTTCCTGCGCATCGCGCCGGAGTTGTATCTCAAGCGGTTGATTGTCGGTGGCTTTGAGCGGGTGTATGAAGTCAATCGCAACTTCCGTAATGAAGGCGTGTCAACACGACACAATCCGGAATTCACGATGCTGGAATTTTACGAGGCTTATGCTGATTACCATGACTTGATGGATATTACGGAGTCAATGTTGCGCGGCATGGCACAGGAAGTTCTGGGTAAGACGCAAATTACCTATCAAGGCGAAGAATATGATTTCAGTAAGCCTTTTCACCGGTTGACCGTAAAACAGTCGATTCTGAATTTTAATCCGGGTCTGAGTGACGCCCAGATTTCGGATCTAAGCCAGGCGCGTGAGGTGGCCAAAGATTTGGGTATTCAGGTCAAGGATTCATGGGGAATTGGCAAGCTTCAGATTGAAGTATTTGAAAAAACGGTTGAACATCGTTTGCGCGAACCCACCTTTATTACCGAATATCCAACCGAAGTCTCACCGCTGGCACGGCGTAATGACTCGAATCCACTGGTCACCGATCGGTTTGAGTTTTTTGTAGGTGGTCGCGAGATTGCCAATGGCTTTACCGAGTTGAATGATGCTGAGGATCAGGCCGAGCGTTTCCGCAAACAAGTGGAAGAAAAGGACGCTGGCGATGACGAGGCAATGCACTTTGACGCGGATTATATTCGTGCCCTGGAACACGGCATGCCGCCAACCGCAGGCGAGGGGATTGGTATTGATCGTTTAGTGATGTTGTTTACTGATGCACCTTCGATACGGGATGTGCTGTTATTCCCATACATGAGGCCTGAGATATAGCGCTGTTTTAGGACGGCATGAACATTTTTTGCACCAGGCTGACTTCTTCCTGCGCCTCCTCCATCGCCTGGATGCTTTCTTCGGGGGTCAGCCCCAGTTTTTTGAAGGCGGGGATCGTTGACCAGTCGTGTTTTGCCAGCCGATGCTGTGATCCTAGATAGCTATGCAGATTGGCGACCGTAACGATATCGACATAGTCGACTGTATTACCACCGCTGTCCCGTTCAAGATCTTCATGTTCTGCGACAACAGCAATCAGTTCCTGAGGGAAATTCCATTCGTCAAGAATTGAGGTGCCTACCAGGATATGCATTTTTCCAGCAATCGAATCCAATAATGATTCATCGGCGAGCAGTTCCGGGATGTTGGCCGCTTCGGTGTAAATAGGAATAACGCCAATATCGTGGATGAGGCCACCGAGCATGGCCTGATCCGGTTTGAGCTTGGTGAATTTTCTGGCCAGCACATGACTGATGGCGGCAACCTTGGTGCTATGGAGCCAGAGTTTCTTTAACAGTTTGTTGAGATCACTGTTCGCCTGTCCTTGGTAAATATTTTCCATCACCATGCTGGTGATAAGATTTCTGACCACCGTGTTGCCCAGGCGTGCGATGGCGTTTTGTAGATTCTCGATCGGTTTGGCGGGTCGATACATCGCGCTGTTGGCGATTTGCAGTAATCGGGCCGAGAGGACCGGGTCAGAACCGAGGATAACGGAAATCTGGGCGGCGGTGGATTCCGGATTTTGCACGACTTCGCGTACCTTCATCGCCACTTCGGGCAGCGTGGGCAACGAAATCCGATTATTGTTGATGTCATCAAGAAACTTGGTCAGTAATTTTTTTTCGATTTCCACAATGGTATCCAATCACTTCATGAAAGTAACAATTTTTGGATTTCGTTAATTTCCGCCTTGGCTTCGCCCAAGGCGGAAATGCTTTGTTCGGGTGTTAGTCCAAGTTTGTCAAGGGCGGGAACATTTTCCCAATCAAAGTGCTTATGGCTTTTTCTCTGGCCGAGATAGGAGTGCATGTTGGCTACAATAACAATGTCAGTGTAATCCGGAATTGGTGCCGGATCGCGATTTATATCCTCGTGTTCCGCAGCAACATTGATTAGCTCTTCAGGAAAGTGCCAATCTTCAAGGATGAGTTTTCCCAGATCCTGATGCATGTTTTCAATGACCCTGTTTAGCGCGTCCGGATCCTTCAAGATTTCAGGAAAATCCGCTGCGCGACTGAGAATGGGTAGTGTGCCGATATCATGAATCAGGCCGGCGAGTAATGCCTCATCCCCGTTAAGTGAAGTAAAACGTCTGGCAAAGACGTGGCTGATAGCCGCAACGCGGGTAGAGTGTACCCATAATTTATGGAGTTGGGATTTGACTGCTGCAGAGTGTTTGGCATGGTATAGCTGATCCATCACTAGTGAAGTGACGACATTGCGGACGCATACGCCGCCGAGCCGTACCACCGCCGTGCGCACGTTCTCGACCGGATTTAACCCCTTGAAGAAAACGCTGTTTGAGATTTGCAGCAGGCGTGCTGATAACGCCGCATCCGTACTGATGATTTTGGCAATTTTTTCGGCCGGTGAATAAGGATCATCGGCCAGTTTGCGGACCTTCATCGCAACTTCCGGCAGGCTTGGCAGTACCAGCCGGTTGTGGGTGATGTCATCCAGCAACGAGGTGATAAATTTGTCTTCTACCTTCAAGGGAATCGTCCATGGTTTTCCTTTTCCGGTATATCTATCGGCGTTTGCCGGGAAATCTCAAGACCTTATAGTGGGTATGGAAGTTCCTGCAGCTGAAGCGGTGTTTTTGATTCCGGTTGAAGAAATAAGGGTAGCTTGCTGGCCTCGATTTCGATGACCGCCAAGGCGTCAATGCCGCCCGCTGGTGCAGGTTGGGCAGCAACGATTTCTCCGGCTTTGCGCTCGCTTGCGCCGTCATGGACGAAAATGGAATCACCCGGTAGAGGCAGCGTCTCTGTAGCCGCGGTCAGTTTGAACATACGGCGCTTGAGCGTGCCCAGATACTGCATGCGGGCCACGATTTCCTGGCCCGGGTAACATCCTTTTTGGAAGTTCAGACCATTGACGGCTTGAAGATTCACCATTTGCGGGACAAAAGCTTCCACCGTCTGAAGTAAAACCATTGGCAGACCCGCCTGGATATCCAGCCATTGCCAGGCGGCGGCGCCTACTGGGCGGGCGCCGGCGGCTAACATCTGCCAGACCGGGATCACGTTTTCCACAGCGCCATGGATCTCAAAACGAGGGTAAGGACCGGGAACGCGGAGCAGGGTCACGGTTCCGGTGTGGATTGCGGCGTCGACTTTGGCGGGGACGGTTCCGAGCTGCGCCTGCAACAAGAATTCAACCATCGGGCCGGAAACGCCAAAACTGGCCATTTCATCGCTGGCATCACTGAGCGTAACCTGAGAGCGGAGGATAAACATCCGCAACCGTTTCAGCGTTGCCTCTAATAGGTCTCGCGGCATGGCGAGGTAATAACAGCCGCTGTGCATAAAGACACGAAACAGCGTCAAAATGCGTCCTTTGGGGTTACAGTAGGCGCTAAGTTGACTTTGGTGTTCGGTCAGCGCTTTCAGGTCATTGGTCAGCTGGTTATGAAGAAAGGTTTGCGCCTCTGGGCCTTCGGCCTTGATCAGGCCAATATGCGAGAGGTCGGCGATGACATTGCCTTTTGCCACCAGTTTGATTTCTGCGGCAACTGTGTCAAAGTGAGTCACAGCGTCATGATCGACGTGGGCGCCATGTTGGGTCAGAAATTGTTGCCAGATCTGGTTCATGAGAGTGCGCTGCTAAAGATTATCGAGCCAAGGATGATAACGTAATTAACCCGTGACTTCTAACACACTAAGATTAATGGTGGACAAAAATTCTGTCTTCGCTAGACTAGACTCCATATGAGAAATCATAAACCCGACACAAGACCGGTTTTTCTCAATCTCCTCAAAATTCGTCAACCCATCACTGCGGTTGCGTCCATTGCGCACCGAATCGCAGGGGTGATTTTGGTATTGGCGATTCCATTATTGATTTGGCATCTTGACCGGGCATTGGCTACTGAGGCCGGTTATTACGATGTGCTCACCGCATTATCGTCGCCCGCAGGTAAACTGGGATTGCTGGTGATCGGATGGGCATTGCTACATCATATCCTGGCCGGACTCCGCTTTATCCTCCTCGATTTTGATATTGGGATCGAGCTGGCAGCAGCCCGGGCCAGCGCCTATTTCGTGACGATGGCCGCTGTACTCGGATTGGTGTTGATGGTGATTCTGTTATGAGCTGGCGGGCGAGTGGACTCCGAGCCTGGTTATTGCAGCGCGTCAGCGCGGTCTACTTGGCTGCATTTTTTATTTATGTTACCTCCGTGTTACTCATCGCGCCTCCCCAAAATTATCTACAGTTAAAGAGTTGGATGTCAGAGTTGCCCATGGCACTGGCGACAGCATTGTTTTTTCTGGCCTTGCTGGCGCATGCCTGGGTTGGGATGCGCGATGTATTGATTGATTACGTTAAGCCATTTGCGGTACGACTGATCTTGTTGATATTGCTGGCAGGAGGTTTGTTGACATTGGGATTGTGGGCGTTGCGTGTGGTGTTGATGGGGGCGATATGACAGTAACAGCGGCGAATATTCCGCGACGTAATTTTGATGCGCTGGTAATCGGCGCCGGTGGCGGCGGTTTGCGTGCCGCGTTGCAGCTGGCCCAGGATGATGTGCATGTCGCCGTCGTCTCCAAGGTGTTCCCGACGCGATCGCATACCGTTGCCGCACAGGGTGGCATCAACGCTGCTTTAGCCAATGTGTTGCCGGATAACTGGCATTGGCACATGTTCGACACCATCAAGGGCGGTGATTATCTCGGTGATCAGGATGCGATCGAATACATGTGTCGCGCCGCGCCACGACTGGTGGTTGAATTAGAGCATGCCGGGGTACCCTTCTCGCGCCTCGACAATGGCAAGATCTATCAACGGCCCTTTGGCGGACAGAGCCAGAATTTTGGTGGTGATCAGGCCGCACGCACCTGCGCGGCGGCGGATCGCACGGGGCATGCCATTCTGCATTCGCTGTATCAGCAAAATATTCACGCCAAGACTCATTTCTTCGATGAATATTTCGCCATCGACCTGTTGCGGGATGAACATGGTTATGTGCTGGGTGCTTTGGTCATGGAAATCGAAACCAGCGAGCTGCTGGTGATTGAGGCGAAGACAACGTTGCTGGCAACCGGCGGCGCAGGCCAGATTTATCGCACCAACACCAATGCCAAGATCAATACCGGTGACGGCATGGCCATGGCCTTACGCGCTGGGATTCCGTTGCAAGACATGGAGTTCTTCCAGTTTCATCCTACCGGTATCGCCGGTAAGGGGATGCTGATTACCGAAGGTTCGCGCGGTGAGGGCGGTTACTTGCTGAATAAAGATGGCGAGCGGTTCATGGAGCGTTATGCGCCACATGCCAAGGATCTGGCCAGCCGCGATGTAGTTAGCCGCGCCATTTATACTGAAGTTAAAGAGGGTCGTGGCTGTGGCCCCAATGCCGATCATGTACTGCTCAAGCTCGAACATTTAGGTGTGGATGTGATTCAAAAACGTCTGCCCGGCATTCGCGCTACCGTGAAAACCTTTTTGCACATTGATCCGGCGTTTGAACCGATTCCGATTTATCCAACGGCCCATTACACCATGGGCGGGATTCCAACCAATCGATTTGGCCAGGTGGTGGTGCCGCATGGACATAGTCCAGAGGAACCCGTGCCGGGATTGTACGCGGTGGGTGAGTGCGCCTGCGTCTCCGTGCATGGCGCGAACCGTTTGGGTGGCAATTCGTTGCTTGATATTGTGGTGTTTGGTCGTGCCGCCGGCAATCACATCATCGAATTCCTGAAAGAGAGCCGTTATCACCGACCAATGACCGGCGATGCCATTGATCGTGCGTTAGCACGAGTCGTCCGCTGGGATCAGAAAGGCGAGGGTGAATCCGTCGACACGCTACGCAAGGAATTGCAAAAGGCGATGGAAGATTATTGTGGTGTTTTCCGTACAGATGATGTGCTGGCCGAAGGTGTGAAAAAAGTGATCGAACTCGAAGAGCGGATGACACATGTCCGGCTCAAAGATCACAGCAAAACTTTCAACACCGCGCGTATTGAAGCGATGGAATTGGAAAATCTAATGGATGTAGCCCTGGCGACGGTAGCCTCCGCCCATGCGCGGAAGGAAAGCCGGGGCGCGCATTCGCGCATCGATTATCCAGAACGCGACGATGAAAACTGGCTCAAGCACACACTCTATTTCAAACAGGGTCGGGCCTTGGAATACAAGCCAGTGCGCATGAAGCCGCTCACGGTTGACTCTTTCCCGCCTAAGGCGCGAGTGTATTAAGGGGATCACCATGCAGATAACTGTTTTCCGATACAACCCAGAAACGGACAAGCAACCTTATATGCAAGAGTATGAGGTCGCCGTTACGCCAGGGATGATGTTGCGTGAAGCCCTGTTGCAGATCAAAGCGCAAGATGAAACCTTGAATTTCCGCCATTCCTGTGGTGAAGGTGTTTGCGGTTCAGACGGTATGAATATCAATGGTCGTAACGGCTTGGCTTGTATCACGCCGATGGCGGAGCTGGGGAATCGGGTCGAAGTGCGTCCTTTGCCGGGATTGCCGGTGATTCGCGATCTGGTGGTGGATTTGACCCTGTTCTATCATCAATATCGTTCAGTGAAACCGTATTTGATTGTTCATGATCCGGAACCGGAAGAGGAATATCGTCAGAGCCCTGAAGATCGCGACAAGCTCGATGGCTTGTATGAATGCATTCTTTGCGCCTGTTGTACTACCTCATGTCCGTCATTTTGGTGGAACCCGGACAAGTTCCGTGGTCCAGCGGCGTTGTTGCAATCGTATCGTTTTCTTGCCGACAGCCGTGATCAGGCGACGGCGCAACGATTGGAAGAACTCGAAGGGCCGTATCGATTATTCCGTTGTCACAGCATCATGAATTGCGCCAATGTTTGTCCCAAGGGGCTCAATCCCACCAAGGCGATAGGCGAGATCAAGAAAATTCTACTGAAGCAGATGATTTAACGTGAAAAAACTCGTCTTGATGCGAACTCCGGTAGCCTGGGTGGAGCGAAGCGTAACCCGGGTTGCGCCTGCGACTCCATCCAGGCTACACATTCTGATATGACCATGGCAGAGTCATCCTCAATAACTGCTGGGGCAAAATCCCGTCTCTACTGGCGTTGTCGCCGTGGCATGCTGGAACTTGATTTGCTATTGCAGGGGTTTGTGCACAACGGCTACGATGCGTTAACGGATACCGAAAAACATGATTTTGAGCGATTATTGGATACCGCCGATCAAGAGTTGCTTGAATTGCTGCTGGAACAACAAGAAACAGAAGACCCTGCCTTAGCCAATGTCATCACCAAAATTCGTAGCGCCGCTTAGAGTCAATCTGCAAGGATCTTTACTGGCAGCCGTTGTGCTGCTGGTGATTTATATCGGTGCCATATACTGGCTCAAGTATTTGGCAATTCCTGGCTTGTTAAAGTTTGGTTTAGCGGCATTGCTGGTATGGAGTTTGGCCGCTAATTTTCGCCGTTATGTACTGCTCAAACATCCGCGATCGGTAGTGGAGTTATATTGTCATAGTAATGAGTGGGATTTGAAATTGGCGAACGATCAGCGGTGTAGTGCTGAGTTGTTGGATAGCACCTTTGTCAGCAGCTGGTTGCTGGTATTAAACTTCCGTATCGAGGGTGAGAAGGGTGTTTGTTCGGTAGTCATTGCCCCCGGCGGTACCGATAGCAACAGTTTCCGCCGTTTGAACGTGCGCTTAAGACGCCTTGACCCGGCTGCTATTTAAGATTATCGAATTGGGTCGTGGTGGAACCAATATCGTGTTCACCGGTGGCGCTAAGTCGTTCGTCGCAGGGTAATCCAACGTATAGTGCAAGCCCCGGCTTTCCTTGCGTGACAAGGCCGACTGCACAATTAATTCGGCGACGGTGACTAGATTCCGTAATTCGATTAAATCATTGGTGACGCGGAAGTTGGCGTAATATTCATCGACTTCGCTGGCCAGTAATTGAATACGCCGTAATGCGCGCTGCAGGCGGCGATCGGTGCGGACGATGCCGACATAGTCCCACATCACACGGCGCAGCTCATCCCAGTCATGGGCGACCACCACTTCTTCGTCGGAATCCGTGACCCGGCTTTCATCCCATTGCGGTAACACGGGTGACGATATGGCCTCTCCCAACAGGCGGCTAATATCCTCCGCAGCGGCCTTGGCAAACACCAGGCATTCGAGCAGCGAATTGCTGGCCATACGGTTGGCGCCATGCAATCCTGTAAACGCAGTTTCGCCGATGGCATATAAGCCTTCAATGTCGGTACGACCGTGTAAATCGGTCATCACTCCGCCACAGGTGTAATGTGCAGCCGGGACCACGGGGATCGGCTCGCGCGTAATGTCATAACCGAATTCGAGGCAGGTGGCGTATACCGTTGGGAAATGGCTCTTGATGAAGTCAGCGGGCTTGTGGCTGATGTCGAGATAAACATAGTCGGCCCCCAATCGTTTCATCTCATGGTCAATGGCGCGGGCAACAATATCGCGTGGTGCCAGTTCTGCATCAGGATGAAACCTGTGCATAAACGTCGAGCCATCAGGTAACAATAAACGGCCACCTTCACCGCGCATGGCCTCCGTCAGCAAAAACGATTTGGCCTTGGGGTGATAAAGACAGGTCGGATGGAATTGCACGAACTCCATGTTGGCGATGCGACAGCCCGCGCGCCAGGCCATGGCGATACCATCGCCAGTCGATACATCGGGGTTGCTGGTATAGAGATAAACTTTACCTGCGCCGCCGGTCGCCAGCACCATGAAACGGCTGCTTAATGTAACAACTTGTTGTGATTGCTTATCGAGCACATAGGCGCCATAGCATCGGTGTTGTGGCAGGCCCAGTTTCTCACCGGTAATCAGATCAATGACGAGATGATCTTCCAAAATATCGATATTTGGGTGTTGGCGGAGCTGCGACACCAGCGTTGTCTCAATGGCGCGGCCGGTGGCATCTGCCGCATGAATGACACGGCGATGACTGTGGCCACCCTCGCGGGTCAAATGATAATCGGTTGAACCGTCGGCACGGGTTTCGCGGGTAAAGGGTACGCCGCTATCGATCAACCATTGAATCGATTCGCGGGCGCGCTCAACGGTGTAACGGACGACATCAGGGTCACAAAGTCCTGCGCCAGCGCGCAGGGTATCTTCAATATGGGACTCAATGGAGTCTTCAGCATCGAGCACGGCTGAAATCCCACCTTGCGCGTAGAGGGTTGCGCCTTCGGTGAGGGGGCCCTTGGTAATAACGGCGATCCTGGCTTGCGGTGCAAGATGGAGGGCCAAGCTCAGCCCAGCCGCGCCGCCGCCGACTATAATGACGTCATATTGAGTTGAAATGCCCATTTATACAATTTTCATTATACTGATATAGTTTGTTTTCAACGAGTTATCATATGATACTCTAGAATGATTTTAATTATTGAACTGGCGGCCGTGTTTTTGGTCTACTCGATTGCAGCAATGAATCACAACAATAATACCGGGATACTCTAATGGGGGAACATGTAACCGACCAGGCGCTAGTAGAACGCGTCCAGGGCGGTGATAAGGCGGCGTATGACCTCCTGGTGTTGAAGTATCAGAATAAGCTGATCCACTTGATCGGGCGCTATATTCATGATAATGATGAGGTTTTTGATGTTGCCCAGGATGCCTTCATTAAGGCTTACCGATCCTTGCCGAACTTCCGGGGTGAGAGTGCTTTTTATACGTGGCTGTATCGGATTGCGATCAATACTGCCAAGAATTATCTCGTTGCTCGGGGACGGCGGCCACCTGGCAGTGATATTGATGTTGAGGATGCGGAACAATTAGAGGGGGTGAGTGATCTAAAGGATTACGATACGCCTGAGCGGATGTTGTTGAAGGATGAGATCGAACGGGTGGTGGCGAGCAGCATTGACGAGTTGCCCGATGATCTGAAGACGGCGATTACACTTCGGGAGCTCGAAGGATTGAGTTACGAAGAAATTGCCGAAGCAATGGGTTGCCCGGTAGGTACGGTGAGATCACGTATCTTTCGGGCGCGAGAGGCAATACAGAAACGGCTGCAACCACTGCTTTAAGAACTCAAAGAAGGTGAAGTTATGGCGGATGAAGATGTGAAAGAGAGTATTTCGGCGTTGGTGGATGGAGAATTATCCGCGCCGGAAATGCAAAGCGTGATTCGGCATTTACGTACCAACGATGAAGATCGTTGTTGTTGGCATAATTATCATCTTATTGGGGATGCCCTCCGTAATAATCTACCACCGGCAATGGATAACCGCCTTGCAGAGCGTGTTAGCGCTGCCATCGCCTCGGAACCTGTACTTCAAGTTACCATCACCTCCGCCAAAGCCGTTCGTAAAAAAGCAAACCACACCCGTTCCGTAGCAGGGTTCGCTGTGGCAGCTTCGGTAGCAGTAGTGGGATTTTTGGGGTTCTCAATGATCGCGGTTGAAGATCAGCCGGTGACGGCACGAGTAGCTTCCATCGCATCTTCACCGGTAATACCAATCGTCGAACAAAACCATTATCAGCAGGTTCACGGCTTGCAGTGGACAGAGCAGCAACCCGCAGTTCAATCCAGACTCAATGCTTATCTTCAAAATCATCAACAGCTTTCTGGCGCGATGGTGATTAATGGCAGGATGGTGCCTCGGGCGCAATTTGCGGTCGAGATGCAGGCATATAACCAGTAGAGGGCTTTGATATTTTTACCCTACAGTCTACGGCCGGTGGTATTGAATTATGTTGATCTCGTCCCCATTCCGCAAAACGTTAAATGGCAGTCATTGTTGTGTTTTGATGCTGTTGTTATCGATGATGAAGGTTGCTGTTGCCGAAGAATCGATCGACGCGCGGCAGTGGTTGGTGAAAATGTCCACCGCATTACAGCAGCTTAATTACGAAGGCACCTTCGTTTATCGGGCGGATGATGAATTGGCTGCCATGCGGGTAGTCCATCAGATAGGTCCGCAAGGTGATCGTGAACTGTTGCAAACATTGACCGGCGAAAAGCGGGAATCGGTGAACGAAAACCAGCAATTTAATTACTTTGCCAATAAAATGGATGCGGAGAGTGACAGTATCGCCAAACATTTGGCCGAGGTCGAAAAATACTACCTGCTTAAAATGGGTGAAAAAGATCGCGTGGCCGGGCGCATCGCGCGGATCGTGATTGTAAATCCAAAGGACGAATATCGCTACGGATACCGTTTATGGCTGGATGAAAGTACGGGCCTGCTTTTGCGCTCGGATTTGATAGCGGTAGATGGTCGCGTGATTGAGCAAGTAATGTTTACGTCGATGGCGATCGGAAAAGCATCCCCCAGAAAGACGCCTCTCAAGCCAGCTGCTGGCGTTAAAGGAGTGGGCAGTGCGGATGCTAAGCCGGTGATCAATCAGTGGCGAGTGACGAAGTTGCCGGCCGGGTTTTCGCAGATCGAGAGTCCAGCATTAAAGCAGGAAGGTAATGGCGTGCATCGCATTTTTACCGATGGTTTGGCCTCGGTATCGCTGTTTGTTGAAAAAGCGAAGTCCAAGGATGATGCCTTTGTTGGCGTGTCGCGCATGGGTGCTGTCAGCGCCTTTGGCAATTTAATGGATGGCCATCAGCTTACTGTAGTGGGCGAAGTACCGGAGGCTACAGTAAAAATGATAGGCGCCTCGGTAACACATTAAGGTAATCACGATAATGATCGAAGAACGTGGACAAGTGGTTTCTGCCGAGGGCGAGTTCGCCTGGATCGAGACCTATCGTAAAACAGCATGTCAAAGCTGTAGCGTGAACAAAGGTTGCGGCACCGGTGCATTGAGCGACTATCTTGGCAAGCGCATGGATAAGGTCAAGGTATTGAATCCCGTTGGCGCCAAGATTGGCGACAAGGTGGTGGTCGGGCTTCAGGAAAGCGCGTTGTTGCGCGGGTCCTTGGCAATATACTTTGTGCCGCTGGTATTGATGATAATTGGCGCGCTTGTGGGGGGGGCCGTGGCGGTTAATCTGGGTTATGTTGCCAATGACGGTGTGACTGCGGTTGCCGGATTGCTTGGTCTGGCGTTGGGTTTTGTTTGGGTGAGATTTTTTTCATCCAGAATCGCGGCGGATAGTCGCTATCAGTTGCTCATTCTGCGTCTTGATCATGAGGCAGGTCAGTGCAATATCATCGAAGGAATCACAGCTAAGGAGGCCATGTGATCATTACTCGTAATACAAAAATGCAAGGAATTATGTTGGGTACTGTGGCCCTGCTGGCATGGTTAGTGGCTGGTGTGGCTACGGCTGCTCAGCTTCCGGATTTTACTGCTATTGTCGACAAGAATGGTCCGGCAGTGGTGAATATCAGTACGACACAGAAGAAATCCAAGAGTAATGGCGTGCCTCATGGCAAGCAAATGCCTCGATTCCCTGAAGGCACGCCGTTTGATGAATTTTTCCGCAAGTTCTATGACGAGGATGGAAATGGTAATGGCGAGCCTCGCGATTTTGAGGCCCGATCGCTGGGGTCCGGATTCATTATCTCAGCCGATGGTTATATCTTGACCAACAATCACGTCGTGAAAGATGCCGATGAGATCATTGTGCGCTTGCGGGATCGTCGTGAGGTAGAGGCCAAGGTGATCGGCAGCGATGAACGCAGCGACGTTGCATTATTGAAAATAAAGGCCGAAAACCTGCCCACGGTAAAGATTGGTGACTCCACTAAGTTGCGAGTCGGGGAATGGGTGTTGGCGATTGGTTCCCCCTTTGATTTCGATTATTCGGTGACGGCCGGGATTGTGAGTGCCGTGGGCCGTAGCCTTCCGAATGAGAATTACGTGCCCTTCATTCAAACCGATGTCGCCATCAATCCAGGCAATTCCGGTGGTCCGTTGTTCAATATGGATGGCGAGGTTGTCGGGATAAACGCTCAGATTTACAGTCGCACCGGTGGCTTTATGGGCTTGTCGTTCACGATTCCTATCGACCTGGCGATGGATGTGACGGAACAATTGAAAAAGAGTGGTCATGTCAGCCGTGGCTGGTTGGGTGTCCTGATTCAGGATGTGACCCGTGAACTGGCGGAATCGTTTGGCATGGAGAAGCCAGGAGGCGCATTGGTGTCCCAAATTTTGCCGAAGAGTCCTGCGGAAAAGGCGGGGTTCAAGGTGGGTGATGTCATTACCGAATTTAACGGCAGAGAGGTCACGGGATCCTCAGTGTTGCCGCCGATGGTGGGGACGACGCCCATCGACAAAAAAGTGCCGGTCAAGATCATTCGTGATGGCAAGACCAAAACACTACAAGTGATGATTGGTGAGTTGCCGCCGGAAGAGCAAATTGAAGTGGCAGCGGCACCCAGTAAGAATGGGGGTACGCCGAATAGCCGTCTCAAGATAGATGTGGCGGAACTAACGCCAGCTCAACGCAAAGAGCTAGGCATTGAAAAGAACGGTGTATTAGTGAAGTCGGTCAAGGAAGGTCCAGCGCAGTCGGCCGGAGTTCGTGAGGGCGATGTGCTGATGATGATCAATAACACGGAAGTCAAAAGCCTTGCCCAATTCAAGGAACTGGTGGATGAGTTGCCAGCGGGCAAGCCGGTTCCCGTGTTGATCCAGCGCCAGGGAGGTCCGGTATTTGTTGCCCTGAAATTGAACGGCAAGGAGTGAGGCGTAAGCGGTATTCAGGAGAGGGGCTGGGTAAACCAGCCCCTGTCGTTTTATGAGGCGGGTGTGGGGATTTCGGCCCAGACGGAAATCAGTTAAAATCCTCGCCAAATCTGCGGTCTAGGCCGCCTCCGAGTGGATTCCCCAATTAGTGACTTGAATGAATCATATCCGAAATTTCTCCATTATTGCCCACATTGACCACGGTAAATCGACACTGGCAGACCGGCTGATTCAGCTCTGTGGCGGGCTTCAAGCCCGTGAAATGTCAGAGCAGGTCCTGGATTCAATGGACATCGAGCGCGAACGTGGGATTACCATCAAGGCCCAGAGTGTGACCTTGAGATACAAGGCCGCTGACGGAGAAATCTATCAACTCAACCTCATCGATACCCCCGGCCATGTGGACTTCTCATATGAAGTGTCGCGTTCATTGGCGGCCTGTGAGGGGGCCTTGCTGGTGGTGGATGCCTCACAGGGCGTTGAGGCCCAAAGCGTTGCCAACTGTAATACCGCTATAGATCAAGGCTTGGAAGTCATGCCGGTCCTCAACAAGATCGATTTGCCTGCGGCCGATCCTGATCGTGTCTCCAAGGAAATTGAAGATATTATCGGCATCGATGCCACGGATGCGGTGCAGGTGAGCGCCAAAACAGGCAAGAATATCGATCTGCTGCTGGAAGAAATCGTAAGACGGATTCCGCCACCAAAAGGTGATCCGGATGCGCCCTTGCAAGCGCTGATTATCGACTCCTGGTTCGATAACTATCTCGGTGTGGTTTCGCTGGTACGGGTGTTTAATGGAACCCTGGCCGTCAAGCGCAAAATGAAGGTCATGTCGACGGGTGGCATTCATGAGATCGATAGCGTCGGAGTTTTTACGCCCAAGCGCAAGGAGACCGGTGTGCTCAAGGCGGGCGAGGTTGGTTTTGTTATCGCCGGTATTAAAGAAATTAATGGCGCGCCGGTAGGCGATACCTTGACGGATGCAGCCAAACCAGCAGACAAACCTTTGCCCGGATTCAAGCCGATCCAGCCGCGCGTCTTCGCCGGATTATTCCCGATCAGCTCGGACGATTATGAAGATTTTCGCGATGCACTGGCTAAATTACGCTTGAATGATGCAGCGTTGTTCTATGAACCGGAATCATCGACCGCCTTGGGATTTGGTTTCCGCTGTGGGTTTCTCGGCATGCTGCACATGGAGATTGTGCAAGAGCGCCTGGAACGTGAATACAATCTGGAGTTGATCACTACCGCACCGACCGTAATTTATGAGGTCGTCACCACCAGCGGTGAAACCATGAAGGTTGATAACCCGTCGAAATTGCCCGATGCCGGGAAGATTGCTGAAATTCGCGAGCCGATTATTGTCGCCAATATCCTGGTGCCGCAAGAGTACGTGGGTAACGTGATTGGATTGTGTGTTGAAAAACGTGGTGTTCAGAAACGTTTGCATTACGCCGGGAACCAGGTTTCCATGCAATATGAATTACCTATGGCCGAAGTCGTACTCGATTTCTTTGATCGTCTGAAATCGGTCAGCCGCGGTTATGCCTCGCTGGATTATCAGTTTGAGCGCTTCCAGACAGCTAATGTCGTTAAGCTGGATGTCATGATCAACGGCGAGCGTGTTGATGCCTTGTCTCTGATTGTGCATCGTGATCAGGCCTTTTATCGCGGCCGGGAGCTGGTCGAAAAGATGCAGGAATTGATACCGCGCCAAATGTTTGAAGTCGCCATTCAGGCGGCCATCGGCTCTCACATCATTGCCCGCTCCACGGTCAAGGCATTGCGTAAAAACGTGACCGCAAAATGTTATGGCGGTGATGCCAGCCGTAAACGCAAATTGTTGGAAAAACAAAAAGAAGGCAAGAAGCGCATGAAGCAGGTGGGCTCGGTCGAGATTCCACAAGAAGCATTTCTATCTATTCTCCACGTAGGAAAAAAATAAATGGATTTCGATTTTGAGGCAATGCTGGTATTCGCGACCCTGGTGACGGGCATGGTCTGGGCGATCGATCTGATTTTATGGAAGCCGAAACGTCAGCGTGCTGCTGATCAATTGAAGCAGCAGGGCATTGAAGGTGAGCCGGTTGCCGCCGTCTCAAAAGAGCCGATACTGGTGGAGTACGCCCGCTCTTTTTTCCCGGTTATCCTGATTGTGTTGTTGTTAAGATCGTTTCTGATCGAACCCTTTCGCATTCCATCAGGGTCAATGATGCCGACGCTGTTATCAGGCGACTTCATCCTGGTGAACAAATATACTTACGGCGTGCGATTACCGGTATTGCATACAAAGCTGATCGAATTTGGTAGTCCAAAGCGTGGTGACATCGTCGTCTTCCGTTATCCTAAGGAGCCGTCGGTCGATTACATCAAGCGTGTTGTTGGGTTGCCTGGGGATCGTGTCGTGTACTTGGGCCGACAACTCTATATCAATGGTGAATTGGTGCCGACTCAATCGCAGGGGATCTATGTTGCGACTGGAGAAGGGTATATGCCCGGGGCTGACTTGCGTACAGAAAAACTGGGAGAAGTCGATCATAAGTTATTAGTGGTTGAAAGCAGACCTTCCCTGGGTGGTGAATTTGTCGTGCCCGAGGGGCATTATTTTGTGATGGGTGATAATCGGGATAACAGTAATGATAGCCGGGTCTGGGGCTTTGTCCCGGATGAGAATCTCGTCGGCCGGGCGTTTATGATCTGGATGAGCTGGGACTCGATTTTGAAACGGGTATCCTGGGAACGCATTGGTGAATTTGTCGAGTAATAACCTTTGATGAGGAGACGATCGATGATCATGGCACCACGCAAGCAGCAAGGAATGACGGCGATAAGTTTTATAATCCTGTTGATGATATTTGGTTTCATCGGCATGATCGCGATCAAGCTATTTCCCGTGTATTTGGAGCACTTCAAGGTTTCTTCGGCCCTCAAAAGCATGGCAAGCGATCAACGCTCAAAAGATGCCAGTGATGATGAAATTAAAGAAACCATCATGAAAAAACTCCAGATCGATGATGTCAAAAGCCTGACCAAAGACGACATACAGATTAGCGATTCACGTGATGGGCGGACGGTCACCATTGAATATGAATCCAGGGTCAATATGGTGGGCAATGTTGACGCCGTGGTTAAATTTGAAGGCGAAAGAGTTGAGATTCATTAGCTTGATCTCGGCTTTTACAAACCGCTAATGGAAAAGCTTCTTCGCCGCATTGGTTATAACTTTCAGGATGCAAGTCTACTCCGTCTGGCGCTGACCCATCGTAGCGTCAGCAATACCAACAATGAGCGTCTCGAATTTTTGGGGGATGCCATATTGGGTTTTCTCATCGCCGAGGAACTGTATCGTCGTTTTCCGACGGCCGCCGAAGGTGAGATGAGCCGCTTGCGGGCCAGTTTGGTGAAGGGGCAAACCTTGGCCGTGATTGCCAGCGAGTTGGAGCTTGGCGAGTTCATGCTGTTAGGCTCTGGCGAGTTGAAGAGTGGCGGTTATCGCCGCGATTCGATTTTGGCCTGTACCCTGGAGGCGCTGATCGGCGCGGTTTATCTTGATGGCGGTGAAGCCGCATGCCGCCCATTGGTCCAGTCCTTGTTTGCGTCACGTCTTGATCAGGTTTCTCCAGACATGGTGGAGAAAGATCCCAAAACTCAGTTACAGGAATATCTTCAGGCTCGGAAATTGCCTTTACCAGTATATGATTTGAGCAAGGTTGAAGGTGAAGCGCATTCACAGACGTTTTATGTCGAATGTCGAGTGACCGGATTGCCCGAGCCAACGATGGGTGAAGGACGTAGCCGCAGGTTTGCAGAGCAAGCAGCGGCGAGTGTGGCCTTGCAGAAATTATCCGGCACTAAAAAGTCATCGAGGAATGAATAAAAAAATGGTAGATAATAGCGATCATTTCCGTTGCGGTTACGCATCCATCGTCGGGCGTCCCAATGTGGGTAAATCCACATTGCTGAATCGAATCCTGGGGCAGAAAATCAGCATTACCTCGCATCGTCCACAAACGACACGTCATCGGATTATTGGGATTCACACCACGGAGCAGTACCAGGCCATTTATGTCGATACGCCTGGCCTGCATCAGGCGCAGGGAAAGGCAATGAATCGTTATCTTAATCGTGCCGCCAGCAGCGCGATGAATGATGTTGATGTCATCATTTTCGTGGTGGATGGGCTCAAATGGACCGATGAAGATGAATGGATCGCGCAACGTCTTAGCGAGCAAAAAACGCCAGTGATTCTGGTGATCAATAAGATTGATGAGCTTGAGAAAGAGGCGTTATTGCCGCACATCCAAAAGCTGGCGACCAAGATGCAATTTCACTCGGTGATTCCTTTGTCGGCGCGCGTCGGTAGCAATGTCGAGGCGCTGGATCGTGAAGTCAGTCAACTGTTGCCACTCAACTCACCGGTCTTCCCTGAAGATCAAGTGACAGACCGCAGCATGCGTTTTCTGGCCGCCGAAATCATCCGTGAAAAACTCATGCGGCGCCTGGGGCAGGAGTTGCCTTACGCGTTGACGGTAGAGATCGAATCTTACAAGGAACAAGACGCTATGGTGCACATCCACGCCGTTATTTGGGTGGAACGCGATGGGCAAAAAGCCATAGTGATCGGCAAAAAGGGCCAGGTATTGAAACAAATCGGTCAACAGGCGCGCGAAGATCTGGAGAAACAATTAGAACAAAAGGTATTTCTCCAGCTATGGGTCAAAGTCAAGGAAGGTTGGTCTTCTGACGAGCGCGCACTGCGTAGTTTGGGCTATTCCGACGAGTAGTTCGTGTCAACCTCAGGGACTCGGCTCACTCTGCATCGCGGTTACATCTTACACCGCCGCCCTTATCGCGATACTAGCCATATTCTAGATGTTTTCACCGAAGAGCATGGACGACTTGGCCTGGTCGCTCGCGGCGGGCGTGGACGTCGTGAATGGCAAGGATTATTGCAACCGTTTGTCCCGCTATTGCTGTCTTGGTCCGGGCGTGGTGAATTGGCGACTTTAACTGCCATTGAGTCCGCAGGCGCGGCGCATTCACTGGCGGGTACACCGTTGTTGTGCGGGTTCTATCTCAACGAGCTACTGTTACGCCTATTGCAGCGTTTCGATCCGCATGCGCAATTGTTTAATGTCTACGCCACTACCTTGAGTGTTCTTGCCCGCGTGAATGAAAATCCGGGTGAGATTGAATGGGGGTTGCGCATCTTCGAACGCGATCTGTTACAGGAGTTGGGTTATGGTCTGGTGCTGGATCATGATGTAGAGACGGGCGATCCGATCCAGGAGACGGAAACCTACCGTTATGTCCTTGGTCATGGGCCGGTGTGGTGTGAGTCCGATCTCGTAGAACATGCCGCCGATGCTATGCTCCATGGCCATAGCTTACTGGCCTTGCACCAAGGACAGTGTCATGACCCGGGCAGCTTGCGTGAGGTCAAACGCTTGATGCGAGCCGCCATTGATCAACAACTGGCTGGGCGTCCGCTTCATAGTCGTCGCCTATTGCGTGACCTCCACGCTTATTGACGCGCCGTGGCGTGTTGGGCCTGGGTCGCGTAAAATAAAGTCTGGGAAAACTTCAGGTATTCAGCAGTGACTATTCTATTGGGCGTCAATATTGATCACGTAGCCACGATTCGTCAGGCACGTGGAACCCGTTACCCCGATCCGATTCAGGCGGCGATCGAGGTTGAGCAGGCCGGGGCCGATTCGGTGACCTTGCACCTGCGCGAAGACCGGCGCCATATCCAGGACCGTGATGTCGAAATGTTGCGCGATATTCTCCTGACGCGCATGAATCTGGAAATGGCGGTGACTGATGAAATGCTGGTAATCGCCGAACGGATCAAACCCGAAGATTGCTGTCTTGTGCCAGAGCGTCGCGCCGAACTGACGACGGAGGGTGGTCTTGATGTCGCTGGTCACCGTGAAAGACTGCGCGATGCCTGTGCGCGCCTCAAGGCGGCTGGGATTCGCGTTTCATTGTTTGTCGATGCCGATCCGGCCCAAATAGAAGCCTCGGCCGATGTGGGTGCCTCGGTCATTGAAATTCATACCGGTCATTACGCAGAGTTAACAGATCATCGTGCCAGAGACGCCGAATTGAAGCGCATTAACGCCGCCGTCAATCTTGGGACGACGTTGGGAATGCAGGTCAACGCCGGCCATGGTTTGAACTATCAAAATATCGCCCCCATTGCGGCGATTCCGGAGTTACGGGAATTGAATATCGGTCATGCCATTGTCGCCCGCGCGTTATTTACCGGATTACAGGAATCTGTCAGAGAAATGAAGCGCCTGATGTTGGAGGCGCGGCGTCGTTGATCTACGGCATAGGTACCGACATCGTTTCGATACAGCGCATCAGCGATGGTTTGGTGCGCCATGGTGAGCGCTTCGCGCAGCGGATACTAGGAGAAGCAGAACTCTCTGGATTTGCTGTGGCAATCAGCCCTGCAAATTATTTGGCCAAGCGTTTCGCCGCCAAGGAAGCCACCGCCAAGGCCTTGGGGACGGGATTTCGGGATGGTCTGAGTCTGTCCCAGATCACGGTAGCGCATGACCCATTAGGCCGGCCAACGCTGGAATTTAGCGGTAAGGCGCTAACATTGATCCGCGACTTGGGTATCGAATCAACGCATCTAAGTTTGGCGGATGAAAAAGAATATGCAATTGCCTTTGTAACGCTCACCTGCGTACGAAAGACTGATATTTAAGAGTATTTTGCGCATATTTTATTTATTACATTGCGCAATAATATTTACCTTGCATAAGTGTACTTGGCTTTGTATTATAGCGACCGTTGATGCGGGGTGGAGCAGTCTGGCAGCTCGTCGGGCTCATAACCCGAAGGTCGTAGGTTCAAATCCTACCCCCGCTACCACTTTTACTTAACACAGTGAGTGGTATGCGAGCCTGGGCGGTAAAATTTTACTCTCGTACGCGTCATCCCCCGTTATCAATTCTTTAAACATCAGTCTTCTTTTGGTTCAATCCCCAACATATCAAGATCATCGGCCAAGGCAAGCTTGTGTTTTGTCTTAAGTTACAATTGTTTATTCAATTGTAGGGGCTTTTTGTCAATATCGCTGGACATGAAAAGCAATAACGGCTGGGGTAAACGGGAAGTGGTGATAGCCTTGGCAACTGGGCTAATCATGGGGATTTATAAGGTGAAACGGCTAGCGGCCTATACCCGATTGCAAATAGAGGCCCAAAATCAACAAGTTCCTCTGGAACAATGGGCTGAGCGGGTGGTTGAAAAGCAGGAACGAAATCGCGCCTGACGGCTTTCCCCGGAAATTTTTACCAATCCTTAGCATTTACCAACGCTATCTGAAACAAGAAGTTATCCTCATATAGACTAAAGAGCGTGAAGTCTCTATAATAGCGCCCATCTGTAGGGTATGTGGGTCGGGCTGAAGAGTGTTTTTGCCCGCGCTACCAGCAAAGGTTTGGTTCCGAAGGCCCCTATCGAGGGGCTTTCGTGCTTAAGAAGGGTGGCGGCAAACTTGTTGCCGGGTACCCCCAGGGTAACGAAACGAATTAACAATAAGAAGTGGGCCGCAGGCTCACTTTTTGTTTAAGGTGATTGAATGGTTCGTCAGGCGGCGCCGAAATTGCGGCAATTGATACAACCTGTTGTTGAAGGTTTGGGTTATGAGTTTGTCGGGGCAGAGTTTTTGCCTCAAGGCAGGCATTCGTTATTGCGAATCTACATTGACAAAACGGAGACCGGGATATCGGTTGACGATTGTGAGCGCGTCAGTCGCCAGATCAGCGGTGTCTTCGATGTCGAGGATCCGATTGCTGGGCAATATGCGCTGGAGATTTCGTCACCTGGGCTGGATAGGCCGTTGTTTAAAGTTGAAGACTTTGCCCTCTTTATTGGCGAAGAAGTAAGTGTGAAGCTGTCGGTAGCGCAGCAGGGACGAAAGAACTTTAAAGGTATTGTACGTGGTCTGGAAAATGACGTGATCGCACTGGAAGTAGACGGTAAGGTGCACCATATTGTTTTTGACGATATTGATCAGGCCCGCTTGGTACCAAAGTTTTAAAGGTTGAATGTAATTTAGTTGATAATCGGCAGCGGCTATAGAGGCTGAACTATGAACAAAGAGATCTTATTGGTTGTAGATGTGGTGTCCAACGAAAAGGGCGTCGAAAAGAACGTAATTTTCGAGGCGATTGAAGCAGCGTTGGCAATGGCAACGAAAAAACGGCATGGCGGTGAAATCGACGTCAGGGTCGCTATTGATCGTTCTACTGGCGAATACTCTGCATTTCGTTGCTGGGAAGTGGTGCCGACCGAAGATGACGTCGAGTACGAAGATCGCCAGATCTCGCTGGATGAGGCAAAGGCCAAGAATCCGAATATCGCCATAGGCGAATTCATTGAAGAGCCTCTGGAAGCGGTAGAGTTTGGCCGTATCTCGGCTCAGACCGCCAAGCAAGTCATCGTGCAGAAGGTGCGTGAGGCAGAGCGGGCTAAGGTTGTGGATGCCTATCAACACCGCATCGGGGAACTGGTGATGGGTGTCGTTAAACGCAATGATCGCGGTAATGTGATCCTGGATCTTGGGGGTAATGTTGAAGCATTGATTCGTCGCGAAGACATGATTCCACGTGAATCGCTGCGTGCAGGTGATCGTGTCCGTGGCTACTTGAAAGAGGTGCGTGCCGAAACGCGCGGCCCACAATTATTCATCAGCCGTACCGCGCCTGAATTGTTGATCGAATTGTTCAAGCTGGAAGTGCCTGAAGCAGGTGAAGGCCTGATTGAAATTATTGCCGCGGCACGTGATCCGGGTGTAAGAGCAAAGATTGCGGTCAAGTCCAATGATTCGCGTATCGATCCCATCGGCGCCTGTGTCGGTATGCGTGGTTCACGCGTACAGGCAGTTTCGAATGAATTGGCGGGAGAGCGTGTGGATATCATTCTGTGGAATGATAATCCTGCACAATTCGTGATCAACGCCATGTCTCCTGCGGAAGTGGTATCGATTGTTGTTGATGAAGACAGTCAATCTATGGATGTCGCAGTCAACGAAGAAAGCTTGTCGCAGGCCATTGGCCGTGGTGGTCAAAATGTGCGATTGGCAAGCGAATTGACTGGCTGGGAACTCAATGTGATGACGGTTACCGATGCCGAATCCAAGAGCGAAAAAGAATCTGCAGAGGTTCTGAAGCAGTTCATGGAGCATCTTGATGTTGATGAGGAAGTGGCGTCGATCCTGGTACAGGAAGGCTTCACCTCGCTCGAAGAAGTGGCTTATGTGCCATTGCAGGAAATGTCTCAGATCGAAGAATTCGATGAAGAGATTATCGAGGAATTGCGTAATCGTGCCCGTGATGTGTTGTTGACGCGTGCGATTGCTAAGCAGGACAAACATCAGCCAGCCAAAGACCTTCTGGAAATGGAAGGAATGGATCATGATTTGGCGCACAAACTTGCAGCGCATGGCGTTGTAACACGTGAAGATTTGGCCGAGCAGGCAGTTGACGATTTGGCGGATATCGAAGGCTTGGATCAGGCGCGCGCTAGTCAGCTGATCATGACGGCGCGTGCGCCGTGGTTTGCTGCAGCTGAGTAATTCCAGGGAAAAACATGCGCCGGAAGCGGGAGTGAGTCAATGTCTGAAGTAACGGTACAACAATTGGCGGAGACAGTGGGGATTCCTGTGGATCGCCTGCTGCTACAGCTTGATGAAGCTGGTTTGGCTGTGTCTGGTCCAAACGCAAAAATCAGTGACGAAGATAAAGCGCACTTGCTAAAGCATCTACGCCACGAAGACGTGGAAACGGATGCCTCAGCACCCAAAAAGATTACGCTGAAACGTAAAACTGTCAGTGAATTGAAACAGGCGGGCGGTGGTACCAAGGCGAAAACGATCAGTGTCGAGGTTCGTAAGCGTCGCACTTACGTTAAACGTAGTGTTGCAGTCGCCGAAGAAAAGGCTGTTTTGGATTCCAAAATAGCCGAAGGTGATCGCCGTCGCTCCGAAGAAGAGACCCGTTTGTCGCAAGAGGAAATGGCACGCCGTCAGGCGCTTGAAGAGAAGAAGCGCGCTGAAGAAGAAGCCGCTGCTGCACGTCGAGCTATTGAAGAGGCCGCTCAAACTAAGGGCACTGAAACCGTAGCCGCTCAACCAGTAGCCGTTGATGCCGCAGTGAAAGAAGCCGCCAAGGATAAGAAAGGTAAGAAACGTGGCCGTGGTGGTCGTGAAGAAGGTGGTGAAGTTTACGCTTCACGCCACAATAAAATGGATCGCCAGGAATTGCACGTTTCCGCAGACAAGGTGGGGCGTCGCAAGAAAAAAGCTCCCGCCAGAGCAATGGCTGGCAGAGTTGTTGCAGCTGCAACGCAGCACGGCTTCCAGAAGCCTACGCAACCTGTGACCCATGAAGTCGCGTTACCTGAAACATTGACTGTGGCTGAGCTGGCGCAAAAAATGTCAGTTAAAGCTGCGGAAGTCATCAAAGTCATGATGAAAATGGGCACTATGGTGACCATTAATCAGGTCATCGATCAGGAAACGGCGGCGATTGTGGTTGAGGAAATGGGGCATAAGCCAAAGATGTTACGTGAAGATGCCCTTGAAACCGAAGCTCTGACTTCAAGTGCATCAACCGGCGAATTTTTGCCGCGTGCGCCTGTCGTCACTATCATGGGCCATGTTGACCATGGCAAGACATCATTGCTTGATTATATTCGCCGGGCGAAAGTTGCAGCGGGCGAAGCGGGTGGTATTACACAGCATATCGGTGCTTATCACGTCGAAACGCCGCGTGGAATGGTGACCTTCCTTGATACCCCAGGTCATGCTGCATTTACTGCGATGCGTGCCCGTGGTGCGAAAGTCACGGACATCGTCATCTTGGTTGTGGCGGCTGATGATGGTGTGATGCCGCAAACGATTGAGGCGGTGCAGCACGCGAAAGCGGCCGGCGTGCCGTTGATTGTTGCCGTCAATAAGGTTGATAAGCCGGAAGCGCAGCCGGATCGTGTCAAGCAGGAATTGGTAGGTCATCATGTTGTGCCGGAAGAATGGGGTGGTGACACGATGTTTGTGAGCGTCTCCGCCAAGACCGGCGAAGGCGTTGAACGCCTGCTGGAATCGATTTTACTACAGGCGGAAGTGATGGAATTGAAAGCCCGCCGTGAAGGCGAGGCGAGTGGTGTTGTGATTGAATCAAGTCTGGATAAAGGCCGCGGTGCAGTAGCGACGGTGCTGGTTCAGAGCGGTGTGCTGCGTAAAGGTGACATCTTGCTGGTTGGCAAAGAGTATGGTCGTGTACGCGCTCTGTTTGATGAGAATGGTCATCCTGTCGATGAGGCGGGTCCTTCGATTCCGGTACAGGTGCTCGGCTTGTCCGGTACGCCAGATGCAGGCGACAACGCGGCTGTGATTGCAGAAGAGCGCAAGGCTCGTGAAATCGCGCTGTTCCGTCAAGGTAAGTTCCGCGATGTGAAACTGGCTAAACAGCAGGCGTCGAAGCTTGAGAATGTCTTCTCACAGATGGAAGAAGGCAAGATCAATACTCTTAATATCCTGGTTAAAGCCGATGTGCAAGGTAGTGCTGAAGCATTGCGTGATTCGTTGTCCAAGCTCTCAACGGATGAAGTTCGTGTCAAGATCATTGCCAGTGGTGTCGGTGGTATCACCGAATCTGACGTCAACCTGGCCATGGCCTCGAACGCGATCATCATCGGGTTCAATGTCCGCGCTGACAATGCTGCAAAACGCCTGAGTCAGGAAAATGGCGTTGATTTGAATTACTACAGCATCATTTATGAAGTCATCGATCAGGTTAAACAGGCGATGTCGGGTATGTTGTCGCCCGAGATTCGTGAGGAAATCATTGGTCTTGCCGAGGTGCGCGATGTCTTCCGCTCGCCGAAGTTTGGCGCGATTGCAGGTTGTTTGGTGGTTGAAGGCACGGTCAAACGTAGTAATCCGATTCGCGTCTTGCGTGATAACGTTGTTATTTATCAAGGCGAGTTGGAATCCTTACGCCGCTTCAAAGACGACGTCTCTGAAGTCAAGGCAGGTACCGAGTGCGGTATCGGCGTGAAGGACTACAATGACGTCAAGCCCGGTGACCAGATTGAAGTGTTTGAACGTGTGGTTGTCAAAAAGACCATTCAATAAGCGTTCTTGTGTTTGATTGAGTATTGGTAATTATGCAAAGGCAATTTAGTCGTGCCAAGCGCGTTGCGGCGCAAATTCAACGTGAACTGGCGCAATTGATCCAGTTCGAAGTGAAAGATCCGCGCGTAGGGTTGGTCACGGTGTCTGGTGTTGAGGTGGCGAAGGATTTTGGTCATGCCAAGGTCTATGTGACGGTGCTCGACACCAAGCACACGCCCGAAGAAGTCTTGGCGGCCCTGAATCATGGCGCGGGTTACCTGCGCCATGAACTGGGTGCGCGGATGAAGCTGCGGGTCACGCCGCAATTGCATTTTGTCTATGACGCATCGGTTGAACGTGGTGCCAATCTCAGCGCCCTGATTGATGCCGCAGTCGCTTCAGATCGTAATAAATAATCGCTCTAAGTAGTTCCAGTGAGGTCAGCGTGAGTCGGCGTCGTCAGCATGGCAGGGATATCAACGGCGTATTGTTATTGGATAAGCCCGCAGGTATTACCTCCAATCTGGCCTTGCAGAAGGTCAAGCGTCTGTTCAATGCCAGCAAGGCGGGCCATACCGGTAGCCTTGACCCCATCGCGACCGGCCTGTTGCCGATCTGTTTAGGTGAAGCGACCAAGATGTCGGCTTTTGTGCTGGATGCAGACAAGGGATATCGCGTCACCGTCAAACTGGGTGTGCGTACCAATACCGGCGATACCGAGGGCGCAGCCATTGAAACCCGCCCAGTACCGGCGTTGTCCGCGCCCCTAATCGAATCCGCATTGGCCCGTTTCCGTGGCCCGATTGAACAAGTACCGCCGATGTTCTCGGCCCTCAAGCGTGATGGCCAGCCGCTATACAAGCTTGCCCATCGAGGCATTGAAGTAGAACGTGAAGCGCGCCCGGTCGTTATTCATCGCCTGGATCTGGTCGACCTGCGTACCGACGAACTGGACCTCGAAGTCCTGTGCTCGAAAGGCACCTACATCCGAACCCTGGCCGAGGATATCGGCGAGGTGTTGGGCTGTGGCGGTCATGTCAGCACGTTGCGGCGCACCATTGCGGGCCCGTTTACCCTGGATCAGGCTTATACCCTCGACCAATTGACGCATATCCGAAATGAGTCTTTCACTGCCCTGGATGACTGCCTGTTACCCACTGAAAGTGCGCTCATCGGCTGGCCGGAGGTCTCCCTGTCGGATGACCTGATGTACCACTTGCTGCGGGGGCAGGCAGTATTGGTGCCACGCTTGCCGCTGGAAGGGCTCGTCAAACTCTATGGCGGCGGCCGGTTTTTGGGAGTGGGGTATATCCTTGACGATGGCCGGGTGGCCCCAAAGCGCCTGATTGTGGCCTAACCGCTTGTGGCTCTGGCCTTTTTTCAAAAAAAGCGGGTATTTGATCTTGTCTCTGGCCGCGCCTGGGCGTAAAATACGCCGCTTCTAGCGGATTGAACGTACACATTAACTCTGGAGTAAACATGGCTTTTACCACCGAAATCAAGCAGAAAGTTGTGGCCGACTTTCAGCGTGCAACGACCGACACCGGTTCCCCAGAAGTGCAAGTTGCACTGTTGAGCGCGCGTATTGATCAATTATCTGATCATTTCAAGGCCCATATCCAAGACCATCATTCGCGTCAGGGTCTGCTGAGAATGGTCAGCAAGCGCCGTAAGCTGCTCGACTATCTGAAGAAAAAAGATTCCAACCGTTATCGCGATCTGATTTCGCGTCTCGGTCTACGCCGCTAATTCCGAGGGCTTCTCAATTGGACAATGGGCTGTCAGAAGAAAACTTCCGGCGGCCCTTTGTCTTTATGTGTTTTGATTTTCCCGTCAATGGTGTGCACGATGTGCACTAAAATCTGAACCAAAGAATTCATTAAGGAATACGAATGTCAGCAATCAAAAAAGTCTTTAAATACGGCGATCACACGATCACTCTGGAAGCCGGTGAAATTGCCCGCCAAGCCTCAGGCGCAGTCATGGTCAGCATGGGCGATACCACCTTGCTCGTCACCTGTGTTGCGCTGAAGCAGGCTGTCGAAGGCCGTGATTTCTTCCCGCTCACCGTCAACTACCAAGAGCGTACTTATGCCGCGGGCAAGATCCCCGGTGGTTTCTTCAAGCGTGAAGGCCGCCCCAGTGAGAAAGAAACACTGACCTCGCGTTTGATTGACCGTCCGCTGCGTCCGCTGTTCCCTGAAGGTTTCTACAACGAAGTGCAAATCGTCGCCACCGTTGTCTCGCTTGATCCTGAAATCGACGCTGACATCCCAGCGATGATCGGCGCCTCTACCGCCGTTGCACTGTCTGGTGTACCGTGTGGTGGCCCGCTGGGCGTCGCCCGCGTCGGTTACATCAACGGTCAATATGTGTTGAACCCGACTGCCTCCGCGCTGGCCAAGTCTGATCTGGATCTGGTCGTCGCCGGCACTGAAAACGCCGTGCTGATGGTTGAATCTGAAGCCAAAGAACTTTCCGAAGAAGTGATGCTCGGTTCCGTGGTGTATGGCCATGACCAAATGCAAGTGGTGATCAAGGCAATCAAGGACTTCGCGCAAGAAGTGGGCGTCAAGGCTTGGGATTGGAATGCCCCTGCTGAAGACACCGAACTTAAGGCCGCAGTGAAGCAAGCCGCCGAAGCAAAAGTGATCGAAGCCTATCAAATCCGCATCAAGCAGGATCGCTATGCGCGCCTGAAAGAAATCCGCAATGCCGTGACCGAACAGCTGGCCAGTGGCGATGCGCCGAAGTGGACTGCACGTACCGTTTCTGATGCAGTGAGCGCGCTCGAAAGCAGCATCGTTCGCAATCAAATTCTGGATGGTAAGCCACGTATTGACGGCCGCGATACCAAGACCGTGCGTCCGATTACTGTGAAGGTGGGTGTATTGCCACGTACTCACGGTTCTGCACTGTTCACGCGCGGTGAAACGCAAGCGCTGGTCGTCGCTACACTCGGTACCGGTAAAGATGCGCAATTGATTGACGCCATCGCCGGTGAGCGCAAAGACCCGTTCATGTTCCACTACAACTTCCCTCCGTACAGCGTCGGTGAAACCGGCATGGTCGGCAGCCCCAAGCGCCGCGAAATCGGTCACGGTCGTCTGGCCAAGCGTGGCGTACAAGCCATGATGCCCGACATGGCCAGTTATCCGTATGTCGTGCGTTGCGTGTCTGAAATCACCGAATCCAACGGCTCCAGCTCCATGGCTTCCGTGTGCGGCAGCTCGCTGGCGATGATGGATGCCGGTATCCCGCTCAAGGCGCCAGTGGCGGGTATCGCCATGGGCTTGATCAAGGAAGGCAACCGTTTTGCAGTACTGAGCGACATCCTCGGCGACGAAGATCACCTCGGCGACATGGATTTCAAAGTCGCCGGTTCCGCCAATGGTGTCACCGCACTGCAAATGGACATCAAGATCGACGGCATCACCCGCGAAATCATGGAAGCCGCCCTGGCCCAAGCCAAGATCGGTCGTATCCATATCCTGGGTGAAATGGCCAAGGGTCTCGACAAGCCGCGTTCTGAATTGTCCACCTACGCGCCGCGCATCATCACCATGAAGATCAACCCGGATCGTATCCGTGACGTCATCGGCAAGGGCGGTGTCACCATCCGTGCCATCACCGAAGAAACCGGCGCCACCATCGACATCACCGACGACGGCACCATCAAGATCGCTTCTGTTGATCAATCTGCCGGTGAAGAAGCCAAGCGCCGCATCAACGACCTGGTCGCCGATGTTGAAGTCGGCAAGATCTACGAAGGCAAAGTCTCCAAACTGATGGACTTCGGCGCCTTCGTCACCATCCTGCCCGGTAAAGACGGCCTGGTACACATCTCTCAAATCGCCGATGAGCGCGTTGAGAATGTTGCCGACAAATTGTCCGAAGGTGAAGTGGTCAAGGTCAAAGTACTGGAAGTCGACAAACAAGGCCGCATCCGCCTCAGCATCAAGGCGGTGAACGAAAAGGCTACGGCCTGATTGTTTGAAGTAAGTGTTGTATGAGAAAGGGGCCGAAAGGCCCCTTTTTTACGCCCCTTTCCCGCGTGCGGGAGAGGGGATGGGGAGAGAGGGTGTTACAATTAGGTATTAGCATCAATCGCGAACGATGCGGTTCATTGCGTTCACCACATCCTACGTGCTCCCGACTTCGCGGAGTCTGTTTCAATGACTGAATAGGGTTGGAGACGATCTAGTCACGGAAGAAGTGGGATTTCAGTCGGCGCATCGAAGAACCTCGGTGACCTAGTAGCCGTGTCACTCTTCAATCCGACGTGTAAGCTTAACCGGAAGGAGGGTCCGCCCATGGAAGCATCACAACGCATCCGTATTGAGGGACATGTGAGCGCGGGTTTTGAGGCCGTGCGAGATGCGTTCGCCGAAAATTTCTCCCGGCGCCACGAGCTGGGCGGCGCCTGTTGCGTGTACCACCACGGCGAGAAGGTCGTTGACCTGTGGGGCGGTGTGCGCAACAAGGCGACCGGCGAGCCGTGGCAAGAGGACACTATGGTGGTGGTCCACTCGGCCACCAAGGGCCTGGCGGCGATGACGCTGGCGGTCGCCCATTCCCGGGGCTGGCTCGACTACGAGCAGCGGGTCTGCACCTACTGGCCGGAGTTTGCCCAGAACGGAAAAGAGACCATTACCGTGCGCCAACTCCTGGCCCACCAGGCGGGCCTGTTTGCCTTCAACGAGCCCGTGGATCGGAGCGTGGTCGCCGACCTCGATCGGCTGGCGGCCGTCATGGCCCGCGAGAAACCGGCGTGGGAGCCCGGCACGCGGCAGGCCTATCACGCACTGACCCTCGGCTTCTACGAAAGCGAGCTGCTGCGCCGGGTCGATCCGCAACACCGCAGTCTGGGGCGGTTCTTTCAGGACGAAATCGCCTCGCCGCTGGGACTCGACTTCTACATCGGTCTGCCCGAGGCTATCCCGAACTCCCGGCTCGCGACCCTTGCCGCGCCAGGCATGTTGCGGATGCTGCTCGGGTTTCCGATCCGGCTGACGCTCGCCGCGTTCAATCGCCGCTCGAACATCTATCGGGCGCTGGTCGTGAACCCCGGTACCGAGATGTACCTGGACAAGGAACGCATCTACGCCCGCAACCTCGAAGTGCCGTCGGGCAATGGCGTCGGCACTGCGCGCGCCATCGCCCGCGCTTACAGCGTGTTCGCGACAGACGGACAAGAATTGCAGCTGCGCCCGGAGACATTGCAGGCGTTGTCGGCACCGGCGATTCCCGCCACGCACGGCGGCTTCTACGACGAGTGCATGATGGGCGACTTGCGGTATTCGCTGGGCTTCATGAAGCCCGGCCTCACATTGTCTTTTGGAAACGAGGGCTCGTTCGGACATCCCGGATCAGGCGGTTCTCTCGGCTTCGCCGATCCGAAGGCCGGCATCGGCTACGCGTACGTCACCAGCCAAATGGGGACAACGCTCACCGGCGACCCGCGCGACCTCGCGCTGCGAAACGCGGTGTATTCAATCATTCCGCCGGCACCATAGTACCGTAGATACTCTGTTCGAGGTCAAGCATTTTTTCTGTAATTTTTGCACTTTCCGGCTCATGCTGGAATCGCGTAAAAGCGGGTGTTATCGAAGGGCTTGTTGTCCTTCAACATGCCGTGAATGGCATGCAGCAGTTTACG